>CAZSBI010000065.1:0-12905 GCA_964604735.1 uncultured Flavobacteriaceae bacterium
CTCCTTAATACCTTGTCTCCTTAACACCTTGTCTCCTTAACACCTTATCTCCTTAATACCTTATCTCCTTAATACCTTATCTCCTTCATCTATACATTATATATATTTATCGCCCCATTTATTGCGAATATCTTTTTTGTATTGAGCTTCTTTGGGATTGTTTTGCGGATTGTACAGCGTTTTGTTTGTTAATTCCTCAGGCATAAAATCCATTGCAATAAAATTACCCGGATAATTATGTGCATATTTATAATCCTTTCCGTAGCCTTGTTGTTTCATTAATTTTGTAGGCGCATTTCTCAGTGACATAGGCACAGCCAAGTTACCGGTTTCCTTAACCAGTTTTTGAGCATTATTTATAGCCATATATGCGGCATTACTCTTTGGCGAATTGGCCAAATAAATGACAGCTTGTGCCAATACGATGCGCGCTTCGGGCCAGCCAATTTTATGAACCGCATCAAAAGCAGCATTGGCAATAAGCAGCGCATTAGGATTTGCCAGTCCGATATCTTCCGAAGAAACAATAATAATTCGGCGAGCAATAAATATAGGATCTTCGCCACCCTCAATCATACGCGCCAGCCAATATACAGCGGCATTAGGGTCACTACCACGAATAGATTTGATAAAAGCAGAAACAATATCATAGTGCATTTCGCCTTTTTTGTCATATAGAAAAGCATTATTTTTAACACTTTCTTTGACGAGTTCATCGGTTATGACAATATTTTCGTCGTTTTGAAACAGAACGGTTTGTTCCAATAGATTTAACAATTTTCGCGCATCGCCGTCAGAATAATGTATCAGTGCGTCGGTTTCTTCAACAGTGACATTTTTTTCTTTCAAAAAAGCATCATTGTTAAGAGCACGGTCAATAATTTTTTGCAAATCTTCTTCTTTAAGCGATTGTAAAGTAAAGACTTGACAACGAGACAGCAAGGCGTTGTTTACTTCAAAGCTCGGATTTTCGGTAGTGGCACCGATAAGTGTTATCCAACCCTTTTCGACAGCTTCGAGCAAGGAGTCTTGTTGTCGCTTGTTAAAACGATGAATTTCGTCAATAAATAATATAGCTGTTCCTTGTCCGAACAGTCCGGATTGTTGTTTTACTTTTTCAAAAACAGCACGAATTTCTTTTACGCCGGAATCAATGGCGCTGAGTTTGTAAAACGGTCTTCCAATTTCTTTGGCAATAATATGCGCCAAAGTAGTTTTGCCCGTTCCCGGTGGTCCCCACAAAATGATTGATGAAAGCATTTTGGCATCGATTTGTTTTTTTAAAACGGATTTATTGCCTACCAAATGTGCCTGACCGACATAATCATCAAGTTTTTTGGGGCGCATTCTTTCAGCTAATGGACTATTGTTTGACATTAAATATATATTTGTATCTTTGAAACAGTAAAATTAATACATTTTTGTGAAAAACAATTCATCTCATAAAGGACTATCTTATTATTTATTATACCCCTTACTTTTGGTATTTTTGATTTGGATGATTTTTTGGATAGAAGACACCTTCCATTACAATTTTACCAAGTATGGCGTTTATCCGTTAAAATTATCCGGATTGAAGGGAATTATTTTTTCACCATTAATACACGCAAATATTTCTCATATTTTACATAACAGTTTACCCTTATTTATTGCAAGTTCATTTTTGTTTTATCACTATCGAAGTGTTTCTTGGAAGGTATTAATTTACGGTTGGTTGCTTACAGGTATAGGCACTTGGCTACTTGGGCGTCCTTCGTATCATATAGGAATAAGCGGTGTCAACAATATGCTGATTTCATTTTTGTTTTTTGCCGGTATCATAATCGGGTATTACAGACTGGTTGCCGTTTCTATGATCGTTGTATTTTTATACGGCAGTATAGTTTGGTTGCTCTTTCCAATTGTCGATTATATCTCTTGGGAAGGACATGTTTCGGGTTTTTTTGCCGGTTTATTACTTGCTTTGGTCTATGCAAGCCGATTAAAGCGTTTTTATCCCGATAAAAATAATGTAAAAATCACCCCTGCTGATTCCGATTTTTTGAAACAATTTGATGAAAACGGCAATTTTATTGAATATATCGAAAAAAATGAAGAAGAAAACGCAAGTAATGATGACTAAAACAATATTTTTGCTAAAAATCAGTTTCAATACTTGCAACAATAAAATTTAGTATTATCTTTGCAGATATTATTCTGTTTAGAAAAAAATAAAAAATAATTAATAAAAGAATTATGAAACAAAGATTTTTAATTGGTATCCTTTCACTTTCAATTGTCGGACTTTTGATGACAAGTTGTTCTAAAACATCAAATGATTTTAAAAGATCAAGAGGTACCGGGAGAGCCATGAATGGTAAAGAAGGAGGTTACAAATTTAATCCGAGATTTAGGAATCAAATTACAGCGCCGGGCTTAGTATTTGTTGAAGGCGGAACCTTTACCTTCGGAGAAGTAATGGACGATGTTATGAACGATTGGAACAATACGCCAACACAGCAACATGTTCGTTCTTTTTATATGGATGAAACTGAGGTTACAAATTTAATGTACTTAGAGTATTTAGATTGGTTAAAAAGAGTATTTCCTACTGACGAAGAAAGCTATAAAAATATATACAAAGGAGCTTTGCCTGATACATTGGTATGGCGCACACCATTAGGATCGAATGAAGACTTGGTGAACAACTATTTGCGTCATCCTGCTTATGCACTTTATCCTGTTGTAGGTGTAAACTGGATTCAGGCAGTACAGTATTGTAATTGGAGAACCGATAGGGTTAACGAATTGATATTATACAAAAGCGGAAAATTAAATAAAGAAATTTTAGAACATCCAACCGCTGAAAATCTTTTTAGCACTGAAACTTATCTTTCTGCACCCGAATTAGCAGTAGGAGGCGATACTGATATGTATTACAGAGGTAGAAAACGTAAAAATGATACAACTATCAATGTGGTAAATAGATCATCAGGTTTGGTTTTACCCGCTTACAGATTACCTACGGAAGTAGAGTGGGAGTATGCCGCAAAAGCAGACATAGGTATCAGAGAATACAATACCTTAAAAGGACGTAAAATGTATCCTTGGAAAGGCGCAGCGACACGTACTTTTAAGAAAGGTAAAAATATGGGTAAAGAATTGGCTAACTTTAAGATAGATGACGGTAATTATGACGGGCTTGCAGGTTGGTCAGACGACGCCGCAGATATAACAGCACCTGTAAAAACATATCCGCCTAACGATTTTGGTTTATATGATATGGCAGGAAATGTTAACGAATGGGTAGCAGATGTATATCGTCAAATAATTGATGACGAAGCTAATGACTTTAGCTATTTTAGAGGTAATGTATATACCAAGCAAGCTTTTAACGAAGATGGTGAATTGGTAATTATTACACCTGATTCTATTCCAATGGATACTTTGCCAAACGGAAAAATTATTATCAGTCAATTACCGGGATCGCCGGGTAAAGTTGTTGTTGATGACAATGAATTGTATTTACGACAAAATTTTGATCGTTCTGACAACAGAGATTATAACGACGGTGATCTTGCTTCTTCAAGAAGTTACATGAAAGACAAAGAAGATGTAGAATCAGACCCAAAACTAAGAATGTACAATGCGCCTAAGCATCAAGTATATGCAGATTCAACTACAATGGTAAAAGAATTTGACAAATCTAATGATAGAACTACACTAATTGATAACCAAACAAGAGTAATCAAAGGAGGTTCTTGGAAAGACAGAGCATATTGGTTAAATCCTTCACAAAGAAGATTTTATCCTCAGTATTTATCAAGAAATGATATCGGTTTCAGATGTGCAATGTCTCGTGTGGGAAGCAAATCTATTAATCGTTCTTTCAGAAGACCGGTTAATTAATAACCAATTATAAACACTAAAAAAGTCGAGGTTTTATCCTCGACTTTTTTGATTGAAAAAAATATTTATACATTTGCAAAAAATTATTTTATGGGTAAAAAATTAGTAATAGTTGAATCACCGGCAAAAGCAAAAACAATCAAAAAATTTTTGGGAAAAGATTATGATGTAGAATCAAGTTACGGGCACATTGCAGATTTGCCTACCAAAGAAATAGGTATAGATTTAGAAAACTTTACACCAAAATATATAGTTTCAAGTGATAAAAAAGATGTCATAAAAAAATTAAAAGCCTTATCAAAAAAAGCAGACGAAGTATTACTGGCGAGTGATGAGGACCGCGAAGGAGAAGCAATAGCATGGCACTTAAAAACGCAATTAAAATTGAAAGACGAAAACACTAAGCGTATTGTTTTTCACGAAATCACTGAAACTGCTATAAACAAAGCAATTGAAAATCCAATTGAAATCAACTATAATTTAGTAAATGCACAACAAACAAGACGTTTGCTTGACAGAATTGTAGGTTATGAACTCTCGCCTATACTTTGGAGAAAAGTTCGTAAAGGCTTGTCTGCAGGACGTGTGCAATCGGTAGCTGTTCGTTTAATTGTTGAACGTGAATACGAAATTAGAGCACACCAATCAAAATCATCTTATAGAGTAATTGGAAATTTTTCTAATGAAACAAACCATAGTTTTAAAGCCAATTTAGATAAAGAATTTACTAGAGAAAGCGAAGTCGAAAATTTCTTGACAGAAGTCAAAGAAGCAAAATTTAATATAGCAGATATAGCTACAAAAGCAGCCAAAAAAACACCGGCGCCACCATTTACAACCTCGACTTTGCAACAAGATGCCGCCCGAAAATTAGGTTTTAGTGTATCTAAAACAATGATGTTGGCACAAAAATTATATGAAACAGGTTACATTACTTATATGAGAACAGATAGTGTTAACTTGTCAGAAGATGCCAAAAAGCAATCGGCAGCAATGATTACTAAAACTTTTGGAAAAGAGTATAGCAAACCACGAAACTATAAAACAAAATCAAAAGGAGCACAAGAAGCACACGAAGCAATCAGACCTTCTGTTGTATCCAGAAGACATATTAATGCAGATTTTGACTCCAATAAATTATATGATTTAATCTGGAAAAGAACCGTAGCCTCACAAATGGCTGATGCAAAAATTGACAGAACAACCGTGCAAATTGCCAACGATAAAAATGCACATATTTTTACAGCCAAAGGAGAAGTAATAGTTTTTGACGGATTTCTAACACTTTATCAAGTAACAACAGACCAACCCGAAGAGCAAGAAACAAAAGGACAATTGCCAAAAATGAAAAAAGCAGAAGGTTTAAAGAATAACTATATTGAAGCAATTCAAAAGTTTTCAAAACCCGCTGCCAGATATAATGAAGCAGCATTAGTCAAAAAAATGGAAGAATTAGGAATAGGTCGTCCATCAACTTACGCACCCACCATTTCAACCATTCAAAGACGTGGTTATATCGAAAAAAAATCAATAGATTCGCAAGAAAGAAAACAAAACAAATGGATACTTGAAAATGCTGTAATATCGAAACAAACCGTAACAGAAAAGTTTGGATACGAAAAAAATAAACTTTTTCCTACGGATATAGGAGTAGTGGTAAATGATTTCTTAATCACACACTTTGATCACGTACTCGATTATAATTTTACAGCAAATGTAGAGCAAGCACTTGATAAAATTGCCGAAGGAGAACTAAATTGGAAAGAAACATTAAAAGAATTTTATTCAAAATTTCATCCAATTGTAGAAAATGTTGCCAAAAATGCCGACAGAGCAAGAGGAGAAAGACTCTTAGGTGTCGATCCTAAAACAGGCAAAAATGTTTATGTCAAAATAGGACAATATGGACCATTGGTACAAATAGGCGAATCAAACGAAGAAGAAAAACCTACCTTTGCAGGAGCACCGCAAGGCGTCAATCTAAGCGATGTTACATTGGAACAGGCATTAGAAATGTTTCAATTTCCTAAAAATATAGGTAAATACAAAGAATTAGATGTTGTCATTGCAACCGGCAGATATGGACCATACATTATATATAATGATAAATTTATTTCTTTGCCAAAAACGATGAACCCGGCAACGATTACCTTGGAAGAAGCAATCGATTTAATTATTAAAAAACTTAAAGCAGACGAACCTATTGCCGAATTTGACGGCTTACCCGTCTATAAAGGAAAAGGTAGATTCGGTCCTTTTATCAAATGGAACGATTTATTTATTAACGTTTCAAAAAAATATGATTTTGATAATTTGTCAAAAGAAGATATTGATACATTAATCAAAATCAAAATCCAAAAGGAAAAAGATAAAATGGTCAAAGTATGGGACGGCGAAAACATTAGCCTGCAAAAAGGAAAATGGGGACGTTTGGTCATTGTTAAGGGAAAGAAAAAAGTAATGTTGCCAAAAGGAACAGACCCTGCGTCAATTACACTCGAAATTGCCAAGAAAAATCTTAAATAATACATTTGTGTTCGATTTATTATCTCCTGTTTCTATAGAATTTGACTACCAATTTGCCAAAGAACAAGCAAACTTAGGCGGTTGGATAGATATTTATACCAAAAAAAACAAACCTGACATTACAAAAGCAGATATCGTAATAATTGGTATAGAAGATGAAAGGAAAGCAGTAAACAATGAAGGAACAAAACATGCACCTAATGAAATTAGAAAAGCATTGTACAAATTATTTCCGGGGCAGTGGTCTTTGCAGATAGCTGACTTAGGAAATGTCTTGATAAGCAGCGAAGAAAAAACGCGCAATCATTTTGAAGAAATATTACTTAGTTTATTACAACAAGGAAAACAAATTATAACAATAGGTGGTTCGCAAGACTATACCTATACTATTACAAAAGCCTTTGATAATTACCAAAATCTATATAACCTGAGCTTGATAGATTCTATAATTGACGCGTCACTAATCGATTCGGAACTCGATAATACAAATTTTTTAACAAAAATTATTTCAAATAACAGCTCAAAATTGCATAATATTAGTATATTTGGCTTGCAAACATATTATAATCATCCGGCAAAATACCAAATCTTTGATAAATTATTTGTAGATTACTATAAGTTGTCAGAAATTCAAAAGGATATTTTAGAAGCAGAGCCCGAAATTAGAGATGCCCATATCGTAAGTTTCGATGTTTCTGCAATCAAAAATGCCGATTTGCCGGGGCAACCCGAAAGTAAACCAAATGGTTTTACCGGACAAGAAGCCTGTGCTTTGGCAAGACAATCAGGTATTTCTGTCAAAAATAGAATTTTTGGGATGTTTGAGTATAATCCGTTTTTTGACAAAAATTTGGTAAGCGCCAATTTATTAGCACAAGTATTGTGGTACTATTTCGAAGGAAATAATAGAAAAATTGATGATTATCCAAATATAAAAAAGGAAGAATTGATAAAATTTTATGTTGAAAATGAAATTTTGTCATTAGTTTTCTATAAAAACAAGAAAACTGACCGTTGGTGGGTCGAAACTAAAGGGATTAGAATGGAAAATCGACTTTTTTCTTGCTCAGAAAATGATTATAAAAGTGCAGTTAGTCAAAAAATAACGAATAGAATTTATAGAATTATCAATAAAAATACAATATAATTGAATTAATAATAAAAAACGCTAAAAATACATTTCGAATTATAATAAAATACACTAATAAGAGTTTAATTACCTTAGTTAAGCTATTTGCCAAAAAAAAATTTGTGTAGCATTATAATTTATACTTATATTTGTACGCTGAAAAATATTTAGAACAAAAAAGATTAAATTTAAAGATTTATGAAAAAAATCATAGCTTTTTCCGCTATAATAGTAGGCCTTTTAACAGGATGTGGAAACAATTACCAAAGAGGAGAAGTAGTAGGAGTGAAAGGACATGCTTGGCATCCTTATCAACCATACGGAATGAGTTTAATTCCGGGTGGTGCTTATGTGATGGGTAAGCAGAACGAAGACAAAACTTACGCGCTAAACTCTCCAACAAGAACGGTTACCGTTAGAGCATTCTATATGGATGAAACCGAAATTACCAATGCGGAGTACAGAGAATTTGTCAACTATGTAAAAGATTCGATAATCAGATACAGATTAGCTGTACTTGCCGAAGAAATGGAAGCAAGTCCTAAAAAAGGTATAGGAAAATATATGTTCAAAACCCTAGATACCGTAAAGAATGCATATAATAAATATATGATGAACACTTACGGTAGCCTAAGCGACCCTGACGATGAAAATGCAGGAAAAGTATTAAATTGGAAGGCAAGACTTATATATGATACTAATAAATTTCCGGATGAATATTATGCCGAAGTAATGGACTCAATGTTTTTACCTATTTCCGAAACAGGCGATGCAGAAAGAATGTTTGATGTGAACAAATTCGTTTATAAATTAAAATGGATTGATACAGGTGAGGCTGCAAGAAAAGGAGAAAAACGTTCTCAGCATATAAAAGATACAACCGTAAGAGTTTATCCTGATACTACAGTATGGGTAAAAGATTTCTTATATGCTTACAACGAACCCATGCACGAAGATTATTTCTGGCATGATGCATATAGCGACTATCCTGTTGTAGGTGTAAATTGGTATCAAGCAACCGCTTTTGCAGACTACAGATCTAAAAAAATGACTTGGTTCTTGCGTTCTAAAAAAAGACAACCTTTACATAACTTTAGATTGCCAACTGAATCCGAATGGGAATATGCCGCCAGAGGAGGAATGGAAGGAAACGACTATCCTTGGGGAGGACCTTATACAATGAACGAAAAAGGTTGTTTCTTAGCCAACTTTAAACCATTGCGTGGAGATTATGGTTCAGACCAAGCAGTATTTACTGCCAAAGCAAAATCGTATAACCCTAATACATATAATTTATATAATATGGCAGGTAACGTAGCAGAGTGGACAAACTCAGCTTATTATCCCGACTCATATTACTATGGTGCTTCTTTTAATCCGACAACACACGGATACAATAACAAAAGAAAAATTATTAGAGGAGGTTCTTGGAAAGATGTAAAATACTTTATACAAGTTCATTCAAGAGCATACGAATATGCTGATACCGCTCGTAGTTACATTGGTTTCAGATGTGTACAAGACTTTATGGGAGTAAATGCTCGCAGATTGTCAAGAAAAGGACAAAATAATTAAGATATAAATAACAAACATAATACATTACTAACTAAAAAATTTTAAATTATGGCACAAAAAAAAGGTAAATTAATCAAGAAGGTATTTCATATGGCGTATAGTATCGGTGCATCTATCGTTATATTAGGAGCATTAGGTAAAATTTTACACATGCCTATATTTGGTATCCCCGGAGATTTATTATTAATGATAGGTTTAGGTGTTGAAGCAGCTATTTTCTTTATGTCTGCATTCGAACCACAAGCCGAAGATCTAGATTGGTCGCTAGTATATCCTGAATTAGCAGGAGGCGCACCTCGCAAAAGAAAAGATAAAACAGAAGCCGAATTAGAAGCTAAGTTGTCTGCAAAATTAGATGCAATGCTTAAAGAAGCTAATCTTGATTCTGAATTAATGAAAAGTTTAGGTGAAAGTATCAACAAACTACACAATGCAGCAAAAAGTATGGATGTTGCTGTTGACGCTGCCGATTCTACAAGAAAATATGCCGAAGAATTAACTATGGCTTCTGCACAATTAGAAAACCTAAATTCTTTATATAAAGTACAATTAGAAAGTGTAAATAAAAACACTGTTGCTAACGAAGAAACAGCCGCTTACGCTACTGAACTAAAAGAAAATATGGCTAAACTTAAAGAGCATATGAGTAGCTTAAACAATGTTTACGGCGGTATGCTTTCTGCTATGAATGTTAAGTAAGAAAAATACTTAACTTTATTAATCAATTTTATTAACTAAAAAAAAATTAAAATGGCAGGAGGAAAATTATCAGCAAGACAGAAGATGATTAATCTGATGTACTTGGTTTTTATCGCAATGTTGGCATTACAGATGTCTAAGAAAGTATTATCTGCTTTCGGAAAATCATCTGAAGAAATGCAAGCAGCAGCAAATATGAAGCAACAATCAAATGATTATTTGTTACAAACACTAGAAACTCAAGCAACTGACCAACCTAAGCAGTTCAAAGAGAAATATGAAAAAGCAAAAAGAATTGAAGCGAAGACAAAAGAGTTTGAAAGTTACTTGAAAAAATTAAAAGATACAATTCTTAATAAAGAATTTAAAGGAAATGTACCTGATACATTAGACTATGAAGCAATGTCTAACTCTGGTACAATAGACGAAATGTTCTTTAAAGAAGGTAAATTGCTTAAACCGGCTATCGAACTTAAACAAACGATAGAGGATTATAAAAACTTTTTACTAAGTGTAACTGACGCAGATGATATTAAAAAGAATATTAATTTGCGTTTTGAAACAAAAGATGAAAAAGTTAAAGGACACGGAGTAGAACCTTGGGCAAAAGCTAATTTTGAAGGTTTTCCAACTATTTCAAGTGTCTTTAAGCTAGACAACTACGTTAACAAAGCAAAAGAAACAGAAAATGAGATTATTTCTACAATGTTACGTGGACAATTAATTAGCTCAAATAAATTAACTAACTATACAACGGTTGTTAAACTTCAAAAACCTGCATATTTTCCCGGTGAATTTGTACAAGGGAGAGTTTACCTTGGAAGAACTGATGAAAGTATGACCTTTAACGAAGTTGTTCTTAATGGACAAAAATTAGATAAAGAAGCTTCTGCAAAAGGATATGTTGAATTAAATTTCAGAACTGCCCCGGGTTTAGGTGAAAAGAAAGCAAAAGGTATCATGAAATTTATTGAAGATGGTGAAGAAAAACCACTTGACTTTGAAGTGTCTTATACGGTTATGCCCAAACCAAAAAGTGCAGTTATTTCTGCTGACAAAATGAACGTGGTATATCGTGGTGTTAAAAATCCAATGTCAATCTCTTTTCCGGGTGTATCAGATAACAAAGTAAAAGCTAGTGCTCCCGGTCTTGTAAAAAAGGGAAGTGGTAGTTATGTATTAGATGTTACTAGTTTTAAAGGTAAAGAAATTACCATTAAGGTTAGCGGTATAGTTGATGGAAAATCTATTCCGGCAAGTAAAACATTCCGTGTTAAAAACATACCTACACCACTTGGTACGGTTCGTGGCGAAAGCGGTTTGGTAAAAATGCCTAAACGTAACTTAGAAATGTCAACTATCGGTGCGGCAGTACCTGAGTTCGATTTTGATGTAAAATTAGGTGTAAAAGCTTTCGATTTCAAAGTGCCGGGACAACCAACTGTTACGGTAAGAGGCACTCGTTTAAATGCACAAGCTAAATCAGCCTTGCGTAGAGTTAAACGCGGACAAACCGTACAAATATATAACATTAAAGCCTATTTGAAAGGAAACAGTGGGTACAGAATTAAGAAACCTGCACCAATTGTTATTGAAATCGTAAACTAATATTTACAAAGATATAAAAGTCGCTATTTTCGGTGACAAAACAATAAATTAATTACAAATGAAAAAGATATTTTTAATCATTCCACTTTTATTTTTAACCCACTCGGTTTTTGCGCAATTCAATATTTTGAATGCCAAAGATCCGTCAGAAATTGGGCTTAAAAATAAAGAACAAGCGAAAATGGATCATAGTTTACCTTTGCCTTATCCCTATACAGAGGATAGAGATGTGCTTTGGGGTAAACAAGTATGGGAAAGAGTTGATTTAGACGAAAGATTTAACTTGCCATTGTACTATCCAACAGATACATTAGCAGCAATGCCTAACATTCGTTCATTATTTGATGCACTTTATTCGGGCATCAAAGAAGGTAAGATAACTAAGGTATATGCCGATTCCTATTTTACTGAAAAACTTGATCTTGAAAGAATCAAAGAAAGAATGGTTGCAATTGATACCACAGAAGCAGGTATCGACCAGTTTAATGATGAAGGTAGAGTAGATGAGCAATTTATCAATGTTTATACCGTAAACTCAGAAACTATCGAAGAATTTCACTTTCGTGGAATGTGGTATTTCGATGCAAAATACGGTGAGTTAAAATATCGTCTCTTAGGTATAGCACCGGTTGCCGTTGACCCTAAAAGTTTAGCGGGAGGTGCAAGCCCTGATTTTGTTGAAGTATTTTGGGTATTTTTCCCCGATGCTCGTTTAACTTTACACGATTATTATGCTTTTAATACGCGTAATACAACACGTCCGATTGATTATGATCACTTGCTTAATGCACGTCATTTTAGCGGTGTAATCTACAAAGAGGATAATGTATATGGCGATAGAGAAATTAAAGAGTATTTGCAAGATAATGCCCTGCAACAATTGCTCGAATCGCAAAAGATTAAAAACAAGATTAGAGAATTTGAAGAAGATATGTGGAATTATTAATTCTTTTTCTATAAATTATTTAAAACACTCCGAATTTTCGGAGTGTTTTTTTATACAAGCAATTTAGATAGTTTCATAAATATTTGTATTTTTGTCTAAAATGAAATATAAATGCTAGATAAGTTACAAATCATAAAAAATCGTTTTGATGAAGTTTCCGATTTGATTATACAACCGGATATAATCAACGATAGAAAAAGATACATCGAAATCAATAAAGAATATAGAGACCTTCAAAAAATTGTAGAACAAATAAAAATTTATGAGGGACTATTAAATAATATCAACGAAGCTAATGAAATTCTTTCCGTAGAAAAAGACCCGGAAATGATAGAAATGGCCAAAATGGAAATAGACGAAGCCAAAGCACAACTGCCGGAGCTGGAAGAAACCATTAAGATGATGTTGATACCCAAAGACCCGGAAGATGCCAAGAATGTCATCGTTGAAATTCGAGCAGGAACCGGCGGCGATGAGGCAAGTATATTTGCCGGCGATTTGTATCGTATGTACACAAAATATGCCGATAAAAAC
>CAZSBI010000066.1:0-2877 GCA_964604735.1 uncultured Flavobacteriaceae bacterium
CAAATAATTGAATGGTCTTTATTTATAAATTTAGTACGGATTATGCTTCAACCGGAACGATTGAAATATAAGATCTTCCGCCTCTTTTCTTTTCAAATTTCACGATACCGTCAATAGCTGCGTGAATAGTATGATCTTTACCCATGTAAACATTTTCACCCGGGTGATGTTTTGTTCCTCTTTGTCTAATAATGATATTACCTGCAATGGCAGCTTGTCCACCAAAGATTTTAACACCTAATCGTTTCGATTCGGATTCTCTACCGTTCTTCGAACTACCTACACCTTTCTTATGAGCCATAATATTATAGTTTTAGTGTTTATTTTTTATTTAATTAAGCGCGACCTCCGTCAAGTTCGTCTTGCCATTTTTTTAGTTCTTCCCATTTACCTTCGGCAGCTAATTCAGCTTGTTTTGCCCAAGTTGTAGGATTGTGCATAGCATAACGTTTTCCTCCTTTTTCTAGTAGGATTTCACGAATTTTTTCAGGATCGGCTTTTGACAATTTTGCAAATGTTTCATAACCTGCTTCTGTTAAAATGCCGGCAATTTTTGGTCCAATACCTTCAATTTTTTTCAAGTCGTCTGCTTTTGCTGTTGCTTTTTTGGCAGGGGCTTTTTTGGCAGGGGCTTTTTTAACAGCTTCCTTTTTAGCCGGTGCTTTTTTAGCAGGCGCTTTTTCTTCTTTTACCTCAGCAAATTTTGCAGGTTCTGCTACGGCTTCCTTTTCTGCCTTTTTAGCAGGTGCTTTTTTAGCCGGAGCTTTTTTGGCGGCAGGTTTTGCTTTTGCTTCTTTTTTCTTATCAGATTTAAAACCTGACGCGATTACGTCTTCTACAACGATTTCAGTCAAATACTGACGATGTCCGTTTTTCTTTTTGTAACCTTTTCTTCGTTTTTTCTTGAAAACGATAACTTTGTCACCTTTTAAGTGACGAAGGATTTTAGCTGCTACAGCTGCTCCTTCGATAGCGGGGGCGCCAATAGTTACTTGACCGTCGTTGTCTAAAAGAAGCACATTGTCAAAATTGACTTTGTCGCCTTCTTGTGCATCTAAACGGTGAACAAATACTTTTTGGTCTTTCTTCACTTTGAATTGTTGCCCTGCTATTTCTACAATTGCATACATATTCTATATTGTTTTATTAAATTTTCAGTTTGCAAATATACAAAAAAGTCTTTATGTTGAACACTTTATCTCAAAAAATATTTTCTTGACAGAGACTTATTTGGTTACTAATTTTCTGAGTTGATAAAAAATGCGTTCTATAACACGTAAATCTTCGGTTATAATTTCGGCTATTCCTCGCATATCTTGCTTATAATCAATAACTTTATGATAACTTGTTTCTAATTTTCCGGGTAAGTTTACATCGATATAATAATTGCCTTTGCTGTCGGGCATTGCAGAAATTTTATCTACTTTTCCGGCTAACATTCCGAATTCTTCGTAAGGAAAATTGGCTAATTTTATCTGTACTTTTTGTCCTTTTTTTAATTTTCCTGAATTGTTGACAGGCACTTTTACCTTAGCTATATAATGTGTAAAATCATTGGGCACTACCGAAAATACGATATCGCCGTTTTTTACATATTGATTGTTTGTCCAAATATTTAAGAATGACACCTTGCCGTCAATTGACGATTGCAATACATAGGTTTTCTCCCAAGCATCTATTTGTCCTCGCAAATTTTCGAACGATTGATAGACTTTTTGTTGCAATCGGGTGTCTTGTTGTGTCTTTTTTACATCAATCATATCGACGTTGGTTTGGGCATTGTTCAAGCTTTCTTTGAGTTGCGAAATTTGGGTATCCAAAGACTTAATGAGGCTTTTTTGTTGCAAAACTTCGCTGAGCTTTTGATCGATTTTCATTTCGGAAATAATACCTTTTTCAAACAAAGATTTGTAGCGTTTGTATTCTTTTCTTTTGAGATAAAGCGTACGATTTTTGATGCTTTTTTGTCGTTTCAGCTCTTTCAGTCTCTTTTCGACTTCGGCTTTTGAAAACACACCTGATTGTTTTTCAACATCTAAGGGATTGAGTTGTTTGTCGAGTTTGTATGCCAAATATTCGTCTTGAAAGTTTGCAAAATAAGTATTGATAGACCCCAATTGCATCAAAGGCAATTTATCCATTGGAAAAAAGATACTGTCTTTGCTGAAATAACTTTCGTTCATCAATTTTTTTAGCAATTTAATATCGTCATAATCGGCATTGTTTTCGACTATTGCCAGAGGCTGACCTGCTGTAACCACTTGCTTGTCTTTGACCCAAATTTCTTGAATTTTGCCACTTGATTTTGCTACGATATTTTCGGGCGGAATATTCGTAGTAATGACCGCTTGGGCAGTTAAAACATCGGGGTATTTAATCATCCACGAAATGAATAAAATCAGTAGCACAAACAACAAGATAAGCGTGTTGCCCCAACGGATCATCCACGAGGGCATTTTGGTCAAGATTTCTTGCACTTCGTTGCTTCTCAGATTAATTTCTTCTAAGGGCAAATTTTCTTGTTCTACAAATTCTATGTTATCGAGTTTTTTGGGCATATTTTATTTTCCTAAATCTAATTGATTTTTGACTAAATGATAATATTTTCCTTTCAATTTGACTAATTTTTTATGACTTCCCTGCTCTACAATGCGTCCTTCTTCGAGCACAACAATTTGATGTGCGTTTTTGACCGTACTCAATCTATGCGCAATAACGACAACCGTTCTGTCTTGGAAAAAAGCATTCAATTTTTGCATTATTTCCTTTTCGTTATTGGCATCTAAGGCGCTTGTAGCTTCGTCTAAAAACAGGTAATCGGGATTTTTGTAAACGGCACGAGCGATTAAAATTCGCTGTTTTTGTCCTGTACTGAGT
>CAZSBI010000067.1:0-3091 GCA_964604735.1 uncultured Flavobacteriaceae bacterium
TCTACAGACGCGCCTTGCATCATAAATTGCACACTGTCTAATCTGCTTTCTTTAGCCTGTTTCGATTTGATTCTGTCCAGACAAAAATTGCGAACGGCTCTCATAAAATAAGCATCTCTGTTTGATATGCTATTTAATTTATCTTTTCTTGTCCACAACTTTGCAAAAACTTCTTGCACGGCATCGGCAGCTTCGTCTGTCGAAATGAGCATCATTTTTGCCAATCGAAACATCTTGTCTTCTAAGCGACTTACAGTATTGATAAATTCGAGCTGTGTCATTTGTTCATTTTGGGTTACAATTTTATAACGAGATTTTTAAAAAATTGTTACAAAAATATTTATCTAAGCAAAAATAGACATTTTATTTTAGTCTTTTGTCAATTGATGGCTGATAATAACAATAATTACTGAAAGCAATAACAATGTACTCATTATAATTAGTCCGTATCCCAATCCGAAATGGTCAATGCTGTACCCAAAACCCAAAGACAAAACGGCGGTCAATAGACTACGATACAATGATTGTGCCGAAATAGCAGATGCCAATATTTCATTAGGCACACGTTCAGACAGCAAGCCTGTTAATATGGGTTTGCGAATACTCTCGATAAGATAAATGCCCGTAAAAAACAGCAAGGAAACAAACCACCAATTGAGTTGGTAAAACACAGCGCTGATTATGCCGAAAATAAAACCAACTAATAGGCTAAGTATAACCGGATTGTTAAATTTTCCTGACATTTTTTCGGCTAAGGTCGAAGCGCGGGCGTTGAGTAGAAACAGTAAAAAGTACAAAATGCCAACAATTAATCCATTTCTTTTTTCAGATGGCTCGTCAATTAAAAACGGAATAATTAGTGCTACTTTTATCATTAAAGGTTGAATGTAATCCTTGACCGATTTTTGAAAAGCCGTAAACACCGCCGAGGAGTGTACTACTGCAAATACTCGTGGTTTTGAAATGGTATAAAACAAGTTTTTGATTGTTTTCCAGATTGATTTCCGATTTTTCTTTTTAATGCTACTGTTTAGTTCATTCGGATAAGATATAATCAGCAACATATTGAGCAAATACGGAAGGGTCGAAATGATAAAAATACTTTGATAATTGCCGCTAAAATAGACTATTGCTCCGGCAATAAGAGCAGATAGGGCAGAGCCGCGCTGCGAACAAGCGCGTGTGTGTCCGTAGTAATTTACTTTGGTGTTTTCTTTGTTTTGAAGCGCTAAGTAGTGCATAATCATAGCCTTGTGGGTGCCTGATCGGAAGCTGTCACCTAAACCATAAAGTACAAATGCCAAAAGTGTGAAAATATAATTTGTGCTGAAAGCAAAAAGCAAAAAACTGATAATATAAGCCAAGAACGAAATAACCAAAGCGTTTTTTCGTCCGTAAGTGTCAGCAATAATGCCTGTGGGAATTTCGGCAAAATTGATAACCAATTCTCTAATGGCATATAAGCCGCCTATTTCGGTATAAGTAAAGCCTTTTTGCAATAGATAAAGTAAAAAGAAAGCATCAAAGAAACGCAGATTTTTTAAAAATCCGTAGAAACAGAACTTGTAATATTGTTTATTTTTTTGAATCATTTTTTTTTGGCTGTTGGCTGTTAGCTATTGGCTGTTGGCTTTTGGCTATTTGGACAGCCACCCACTTCGGTCTTCGGACTTCGGACTTCGTTCTTCTGACTTCCAACGCACTTTTTCCTTTCACCTTCTCCCTCACTCCTTAACACCTTATTTCCTTAACACCTTAATACCTTAACACCTTCCCACACTCCTTTTACCTAAAAGGCCGTCTGCATAAAATACACTCCGGCAATAGCAATCAGTAGTAGAGCGTAATATTTTTTAAAACTACTTAAACTTGCTTTTGAACCCTGTTTTACGCCTAAATAATTAGCTATAAAATAACTAATAAAAAGCAGGCTGACAATTTGCCAATCAATAGCATTTTGTTGGTTATACTTAATAAATGCGCCGAGACTGACCGGAGGCAAAAGAATTGCCAAGCTTAATGCACGTGCATAATTTTTATTCATATTAAAAACCATCATAAACAAAGGCACCATTAGCACGCCGGCGCCAATGCCGAATAATCCGCCGATAATACCTGTTGCTATACCGATAACAAACATCCACATAGTAGGAATATGCGTAGCTTTTGCCTCGCTATCCGGTCCGGACAATTGCGGAATAAGTTGCAATATACCAATGATAATCAGCATTATAGCAAAATATTTCTTAGTATCTAATTCGCCTAAGATAAATGCCCATTGTGCACCAAAATAAGAAAATATAGCGTAAGAGCTGACGCCTATAACAATATTCTTCCATTGTGCTTTTACTTCTTTTTTCATGGTAAGAATACCAAGCAAACTCATAGGACCAAGCATCATTGTAAGCACACTTCCTTGTGCTGTAAACTGATTGATACCCATAACTAAAACCAAGAAAGCAATCATAAAAGGCGCGCCGCCGATACCGGCATAGCCACCTATGTATCCTATGGCAAGTCCAAGCAATATGTAAATGATAATTGTTGTCATATTTTTGGCTAAATTACACATTATATATATGTAAGCAAATTTTTGCACAAAAAAAAGGCGTTGCAAAGCAACGCCTTTTATAAATATTGTTTTTTTATTATCTACTAATCTCTAAAACTTCAAATTCCATCATTCCTGCCGGCACTTGTATTTGTGCAATATCGCCAACTTCTTTGCCTAAAAGACCTTTGCCAATGGGCGAGTCAACTGATATTTTGCCCTCTGACGGATTAGCCTCGCTGGCAGAAACCAAAGTGTAATTAAATTCCCGTTTGTTTTTAACATTTTTGATTTTAATTTTTGAAAAAATTAAAACTTTTGACAAATCTAAGTCTTTATCATCTAAAATACGGGCATTGCCAAGCGTTATTTGCAAATCTTGAATTTTGTTGTTAACACGTACTTGTTCTTCTTTGGCAGCATGATATTCGGCATTTTCAGACAAGTCGCCTTTATCACGTGCTTCGCCAATACGTCTGGTAATATCAGGCATTTCGGTAAACTTTAAAAATTCGAGTTCGTCTTTTAAGTTTTTAAGTC
>CAZSBI010000068.1:0-5806 GCA_964604735.1 uncultured Flavobacteriaceae bacterium
GCAGAAGGTAAACCTGAAAAAATCTGGGACAGAATTATTCCGGGTAAATTACAACGTTTTATCGACGACAATACGACCATTGATAAAGAACTTTGTTTATTAAACCAAGACTTTATTAAAGATGGTAATATGACGGTTGAAAATTACGTAGCTTCTAAAAAAGAAGGTCTGAAAATTGTTGGATTTAAAAGAGTTTCTTTACAATAAAACAATTTAATACAAATATTTTAAACCTGATAAGTAATTCTTGTCAGGTTTTTTTTTGTTCTAATTTTAGGCACTTTGCCAAAAAAAAGTGTGATTTGCAAAGCAAATCACACATTGACCTACATGAAGTTTGTTGCTTGTAGTTATAGATGTGTTGTTAATCGATTTCAAACTTCATTTCATGATACAAATATATATGCTAAATGCGAGTTATACAATACGGCATATGTCCCAATATCTGAAAAGATACTATTCTTAATCTAAAATTTACATTGAATATTGACATGTGCCCGGAATATTAAATTTACTTCAATTATTATTTCTTAAGTTTAATTATTCATATATTTTGTCGAAGAGCAGAAAAATCACCATATTTGCATAGTTTTTGATACATAAACACAAATTATTATTTTTTGATGAAGCATTTGATTGTTATTTTATTCGTATTTCTTTCCACTTCTGTTTTTTCACAAATAGGAAAATTTCCGGGAGGGACACTTGGCAAAGGAGGCATTGGCACAGTACCAACCTCTCGTATGCCAAATGATACCATCAAAAATGACTCAATAAAACACAGGGTAAAAATATATCCTATCTCAGATTACAAATATTATAATGTGTACAATGACACAATGCAAGTTGATACAGTCTTGACCATTAGAAATATGTATAGACATACATATATATATAAAGACGATTTTTTAAAATTACCTTTTCAAAATGTAGGACAAGCCTATAACAATCTTAGTTTGGATATGGAACAAAGCATTTTGCCCGATTTTGTAGCATCAGCCAAAAAAGCAAATTATCGACAACACAACGAAATCTATTTTTACAATGTTCCTACGCCATATTCTGACTTGTCATACCTCAATGGTATTTCGGAAGGACAGGTCTTAAAAGCCTTTATTACGGCAAACATTAATCCGAGAACTAATCTAAGCGTAGGTTACAAAGGCATAAGCTCGCGCGGTCTGTATCAAAATGAAGTAAGCAGCCTTGGGCGCTTCTTTGCAACATTAAATCACCAATCAATAAATAAACGTTACGGGCTAAAAATGTATTATGTTACCCACGATGTCAAAAATGAAGAAAGTGGCGGTATTAAAGATGTAACTCAGTTTGAACAGAGCGGCGAAACATACAAAGACAGAGGGCGTATTGATGTGAATTTGACTAACACAGATAATCTGTTTATCGGAAGAAGAATGTATCTCGGACAGCAATACGAATTGTTTAAGAATACTAAATTTTTCGTAGTAAATAATACTAAATTTCATCAACAGGCTTATTCTTTTGAACAAACATCTCATTCAGCATTTATTGGTATATCTACGGCAGAAGAAACCAAAGATACGGTAACATTACAACGATTTCAGAATTTTTCGGGACTGCGATTTAAAACGAAAAGCTTGTCCGTTGAAACCGGTTTAGAATATGTTTATCAATATTACAAATTTGAAACAGCCAGAAAAGTTAACGGTGAACAAATACCCATAAGTTTGTTGCAAAATGATATTGTTATCGCTTCAAAATTAGGTTTTAATTGGAAAGGCATCAGTTTCAAAACTAAACTCGATTTGGCAGTTACACCCCAGATGCAAGGATATTTTTTAGATATTCAGGCAGGATACAAATTCTCGAAAGATATCAAACTAAAAGCGCAGCTCAAAAGTGTTTCGAAACGCCCCGACTTTAAATATATAATGTATCAAAGTGCTTATGATAAGTACAATTGGAATAATCCGGATTTAGACAACGAATTTATTCAAGAACTCAGCGGTGAATTGTCGCATACAAAATGGGGAAAACTCAGTTTTAAACAAAGTTTAATCAACAATTATTCTTATTTTGACCTTGATGCTTTGCCCAAACAAGACGCCACCGGTATTGCATTTTCGGCATTGCAATACAGCAACGATTTTAAGTATCATAAATTAGGCTTTTCAACAGATATATTGTTGCAAAAAGTACTGCAAGGAGATGCAATATTGTCCTTGCCGACTTATGTAGCACGAGGTAGTCTGTATTTTTCTGACCATTATTATAAAAGACATTTGTTTGTGCAAGCAGGTATTTCGGCTAAATATTTTGAAGCATTTTATGCCAATGCCTACAATCCGGTTATGGCAGAATTTTATCAACAACGCAGTCAAAAGATTGGTGGCTATCCATTGCTCGATGTCTTTGTAAATTTCAAAATTAAACGTTTTCGTTTCTTTTTTAAATTAGAGCATGTCAACGCTTTGTGGGAATATAAAAATCCAACTTATTACGCAGCACCCTTGCATCCATATCGCGACTTTGCTATGCGCTTAGGCTTACGATGGATATTTTTTAATTAGTCTTGCAGCAAAGCCTAATTGGTTTTGGAATAGTCATTTAATTCGTGTAAATAATTATCAGTAGTCATTATTTTGAGCAAATCCGCTTCAATACTTTGCATCGGATATTCAATAATGCGCCCTTTTTCTTTTCCGTTTTGATAGACAATTATGGTAGGCACTCTAATAATATTGTATTTTTGTACAGGTTTGTAATATTTATATTTTCTGTACACGCAAAACATATCTAAATTGTGATTGTTGTACCCTGTTTGTTCCAAAATTTTGTAAAGTTTTGGCACTTGTTCACGACTATCGCCACACCAAGTGCCCATTACGACAGTTATTTTGTAGTTATTGATGACCTTTTTGAGCTGACTAATTGTTTTTGTGTCCGGCTGATAATCATTAAAATTCTCTACAAACCATTTTTTGTACGGAGCTTTTTCAAAATCTTTTTTCTTTGCTTTTCCGACCAAAATTTCACTGCCTTTATAAGTGCTCGTGCGTAATTTTTCCGGATTTTTACACGCATTAATTGATATGATGAGTAACAATAAAATAAGCTTTTTCATAAGTTAGGTTTTGTACTTCAAATATAGTTATTTTTTTTGATTCTACGGAATATTAAGTTCTTGTTTTCCGTTAAGTGAAGTAGGCTCAAAGTATTTTTTTTAGAAAAGTTTAATGAACAGATGAAAAATACCATAAAATAGGATATTTAAAGAAAAAAAGTTGATGATTAGATAGCCTATTATGTCATTAATATTAATTATATTTGTCAAGCAAAAATATTGATATGAGTTTAATAAAAAGTATATCCGGCATTAGAGGTACTATTGGCGGTCGCCCCGATGAAAATCTAACCCCGCTTGATGCGGTGCAGTTTGCTTCGGCTTATGGTACTTGGATTAATAACAAATTTCCGAACAAAAAAAACAAAGTTTGCATTGGTCGTGATGCGCGTATCTCGGGTCCAATGATACAAAACATTGTTCAAAACACCTTGATTGGTCTAGGTATTGACGTCATTGATTTAAACCTTTCTACTACGCCAAGCGTTGAGATGGCGGTAACCAGTTTAAAGGCAGACGGAGGTATCATACTAACGGCAAGCCACAATCCGAAACAGTGGAATGCCTTGAAATTGTTAAACGAAAATGGCGAATTTTTATCTGCCAAAGACGGCGAATTGCTACTGAAAATCATTGCAAATAACGATTTTAATTATGCCCAAGTCGATGATTTAGGCGAAATTTATGACTATCCGAATGGTTTTATCGATGAACATATCTTGCAAATTCTTGCATTAGACGAAGTAGATGCCGATGCCGTTAAAAAGATGAATTTTACCGTTGCCATTGATGCTATTAATTCAACCGGTGGTATTGCCATTCCAAAATTGCTGGACAAAATGGGCGTGCAGTACGAATGTATGTTTTGCGATGTATCCGGCGATTTTCAACACAATCCGGAGCCATTAGAAAAGAACTTGCAAGACATTATCAATAAAGTAACCGAAATGAAAGCAGATTTGGGTATTGTTGTTGACCCCGATGTAGATAGATTGGCATTGATTGATGAAAATGCTAATATGATTGGCGAAGAATATACCTTGGCAGTTGTTGCCGATTATATTTTGTCCAATTCCAAAGGAAATACAGTATCTAATTTATCCTCGTCAAGAGTACTGAAAGATATTTCCGATAAATACGGCGTGCAATACAGCAAAGCCAAAACAGGCGAGGTAAATGTAGTAGAAAAAATGCGTGCCACTAACGCCATTATTGGCGGCGAAGGAAACGGCGGCGTCATTTTTCCTAAGTTACACGCAGGTCGCGATTCGCTTTTAGGTATTGCCTTGGTGCTAACTTATATGGCAAAAGCCGGCAAGTCGTTGGCAATATTAAAATCAGGTTATCCGCAATATTTTATGAGTAAAAACAAAATGGAAATTACTCCGAATTTCGATTTATCAAAAGTAGTCGATTATTTTGCCGGTAAATATAAAGATGCCGAAATTGATACTCAGGACGGCTTACGAGTCGATTTTGACGATTCGTGGTTGCAAGTTCGTACATCAAACACCGAACCGATTGTGCGTATTTATACCGAAGCACTTTCACAAGAAAAAGCTGATGAGATAGCACAAAAAACCATTGCCGAACTAAAAAACTTTTTATAATGAGTGAGCTGTCAAAGTATTTCGAAAAATATAGAAATAACATTGTAGGTATAGACGAAGTCATTGAATCGCCCTACGGAACAATGCCTTTGGTTTATACCGACTGGACAGCAAGTGGCAGATTATATGCCCCGATTGAACATAAAATTAAAAATGATTTTGGTGCTTTTGTTGCCAATACACATACCAAAACCTCATATACGGGTAGCTTAATGACGACGGCTTATGAAGAAGCGCGTCAAATAATCAAAAATCATGTCAATGCGTCAGCTGATGATATTCTTATTCAAGCAGGACACGGTATGACGGGCGCGGTCAATAAACTACAACGTATTTTGGGACTAAAAATTGATGAAAGATATCGTGATCAAGTCAATATTTTGCCCAATGAAGTGCCTGTGGTTTTTGTAACGCATATGGAACATCATTCTAATCAGACTTCGTGGTTAGAAACCATTGCCGATGTTGAAATTATTCCGTATAAAGATGAAAAACACATCGATTTTGAAGCATTTGCACAGTTGATTGATAAGTATAAGAACAGAAATTTGAAAATTGCATCGGTAACAGCTTGTTCAAACGTAACAGGCGTAGCGCCTGATTATAAGCGAGTTGCCTCAATGATACACGCAGTAAATGGTTGTTGCTTTGTCGATTTTGCTTGCTCCGCACCTTATGTAGATATTGATATGCATCCTGAGGACGAAAGTCAGCAATTGGATGCCATTTTTTTCTCACCTCATAAGTTTTTAGGAGGTCCGGGTACAAGCGGCATACTTATTTTTAATAAAAAATTATATCAAAATACCATACCCGACCAGCCCGGCGGAGGAACGGTATTATGGACTAACCCTTGGGGAGAACACAAGTATTACGACGACCCCGAAATTCGTGAAGATGGAGGCACCCCCGGTTTCTTGCAAGCCATACGAACAGCTTTGTCTATTAAGTTGAAGGAAGAAATGGGGACAAAAAACATTCGTGACAGAGAACACGAAATTTTAGCTAAATTGATACCCGCCTTTAACAGTATATACGGTTTGACTTTGCTTGCCGATAAATTTACCAATCGTTTGGGTGTTTTATCATT
>CAZSBI010000069.1:0-13518 GCA_964604735.1 uncultured Flavobacteriaceae bacterium
CACACTATGAAAGTAAAAAACACCCATAAAAAAATAAATATTATCACATTAGGCTGTTCAAAAAATGTTTATGACAGCGAAAATATAATGGGGCAATTGTCCTACAACGGTTATAGCGTAAGCCATAACAGCGATGCGCCAAGCGATATTGTCATTATCAATACCTGCGGATTTATACACGATGCCAAGCAAGAATCTATTGATACCATATTGGCGGCAATTAGTGATAAAGAGCAGGGTAGAATAGAGAAAGTGTTTGTAACAGGCTGTTTAAGCGAACGTTACAAAAAAGAATTGCCTACCGAAATGCCCGAAGTTGACCGGTATTTTGGCACTCACGATATGATTAAACTGCTCCAAAGTTTTGGCGTCGATTATAAACACGAACTGATTGGCGAACGCAAACTGAGTACGCCAACGCATTATGCTTATCTTAAAATTTCGGAAGGCTGCGACAGAAGTTGCTCTTTTTGTGCCATACCAATGATTCGCGGTAAACACGAGTCAAGAAGTATCGAGAGCTTGCTGCTCGAAGCAAACAAATTGGCGGCAAAAGGAGTAAAAGAATTGATATTGATTGCCCAAGATTTAACTTTTTACGGTTTAGATATTTATGGCGAACGCCGCTTAAACGATTTGCTAAAAGCTTTGGTAAAAGTAGAAGGAATCGAATGGATACGTCTGCATTATGCCTACCCGACAGGTTTTCCCGAAGAAGTGATACAAAGCATTGCTTCGGAAGAAAAAATCTGCAATTATATGGATATTCCCTTGCAACATATCAATGACAATATTTTAAAATCGATGCGTCGCGGACATACAAGACAAAAAACCGAAGATTTGATTGTTGCCCTACGCAAACAAGTGCCCGATGTGGCTATTCGTACGACATTAATTGTGGGTTATCCGGGCGAAACGGAAGAAAATTTTGAAGAGCTTAAAACTTGGGTGGCTAACACGCGCTTCGACCGTTTGGGAGTTTTTGCCTATTCGCACGAAGAAAATACCTATGCCGGAGAGCTCAATGATGATGTGCCCGAAGCAGTCAAAGAGCAACGCGTTGCCGAAATAATGGCATTGCAAGAACAGATTTCTTTTGAAAAAAATCAAGAGAAAATAGGGAAAGTCTATAAATGTCTTTTCGATCGTAAAGAAGGCGATTATTATATTGGACGCAGCGAGTACGACAGCCCCGAAGTCGATAATGAAATTTTGGTCGATGCCACCGAATATCATATCGAAATTGGCAAATTTGTTCAAATCAAAATTATTGATGCCGAAGCATTTGATCTTTTTGGCGTACCTGTTTAGTAGATTTAGTAGAAAATCTTAGAAATACTTAGCTTGTAAGTCATTCTATTTCAGGCATTTTGACTTCTAATCAATATTTGAGTTTTTTTCAGAGAGTCTTTTACCATTTTGTCCAATCAGAATCGGGGCGTGTAAAAGGCGCTGTTACAAAACGATTGACAATCTCGTTAAACAAAGCCGGACTCGAAGCAGGCGCATAATGCGTTTCGCCGGGCATAATACAGAGCTGTGCCTTTGGTATATGTTGGTAAATTTCTACCGTATGTGTTTCCTTAATAATATCTTTATCGCCGGCAATAACTAAAACCGGTGCTTTTATTTTGGATAAATCTGCAATCGGAATATTGGGTTGGTCTATTAACAAACCTAAATGTTGCTTGGCAATCAACAGGCGTTTATCATTAACACCCAAAGCAATTTGTTCATTTATTTTTTTTCTGCTTTTTTTTACATCATTTACCGCCCATTCATATACGGCAGAGGTGTCGGGGCGTAAATTGGCTCCCATAGCCACAATTTTCTTTATTTTAATTTTGTTACTGATACCTAATTTTAAAGCAATAATGCCGCCATCACTCCAACCGATAATTATGACAGGTTTTAATTTTAGATGCTGTACCAAAGCTTCCCAATCCTTAGTGATTTGGGTATAAGTCAAGGAATCTGTTTTAAGTTCAGACTTGCCGTGCCCTCTGTTGTCGGCTACAATTATATGATATTTGGATTTAAAATAATCAATCTGATTACCCATATCTTTGATGCTGCTTCCGTTGCCGTGAATCAATAACATTGGCTCACCTTGTCCGTATTCTTCGTAGTAAATTTTGGCGCCGTTTAGTTCGGCATATTTGCCTACTTTACTGTTGTTTCCGTAGGGCGTTGTAAAATTGAAATTCATTTTTACTTGTGCCGAAATAAGACTTGACACAAACAAAACACTTAATAATATTATCTTTTTCATTTTTATTGGCTGTTGTTTTTATTGTGTTGATAATCGCTCATTATTTATAACAAGTCAACACTAATGTATTATTTTTTAAACGATTGTAATTTTTGTTTTGTAAATTCTTGCAATACTAATCCGGCTGAAATTTCGGCTTTTTCGGCTAATAAATGATCCCAATGCTCTGTACCTTGCCAAATTTCTCTTTTCAATTTTTGCGTAGCAACGACATCATAAGCGGCTAATTTTTCGGCTAATAATGTTACTTCATTATCTAATTGCTTTTGATTATCGAGCACTTGTGCAAACAATCCTTTTTCTCTTGCCCAAAAAGCGTTATGCCATTTGCTTGCATTGATAGACATTTCGGCAAAAGCGCTTCCTATTTTGCGTTTTACGGCAGGCGCAATTACAAATGGTCCAATACCGATAGACAGTTCAGACAGTTTTACGGCAGCCAAATCCGTAGCCATTGCATAATCGGATGCGGCTATCAATCCGACGCCTCCGCCTACTGCTTTTCCTTGCACTTTGGCAATAATAAACTTGTTGGTTTTGCGCATTGCGTTAATCACATTGGCAAATCCCATAAAAAATGCGGTGGCATCATTATGATTGTCGAGCTGTAATAACTCATCAAACGAGGCGCCGGCACAAAAAGTACGTCCTTCGCTTTGCAACACGATTGATTTAACCTCCGTATTTTGGTCTAAATCTGCAAAAGTTTGTGCCAATTCTGCCAATAAATTGCTTGGAAAAGAATTGCTTGCCGGATGGTAAAATGTAATATATCCGACGCTATTTCTAATATCTACTTGTATTTTTCCTCTATTCATATGCTAAAAGTTATAGGTTAAAAAAACTAATCATCAGCCAAATAAACAAGGCTATTGTTATACTAAGAATAACGCTGTTTCTTATGATGGCAATTCGCCTGTCTTTGGTAATGATTTTTTGTACACGTTGTTTCATCACTTCGCGCTCTGCTTCTGTTAATACTTGTTTTTTAATATTTAAATCATCTGAAACTATTCCTTTTTTAAGTGTGTATTCTTTAAATTTATGTCGCTTCTTTTTCAGAAGTCCCATATTCTTTTTGATGGTTAAATACATATCCATACTAGAACTACCCATAATAATATTTTTTTGTTTAATATATTGACGAAAAAGAAATTATATTGTTACAACAAATAAAATCACTAATCTATTTCACTTAATTTTTTTTGCCAATTCCAAGCATCACGCAAAGCGTCTTCCATAGTCAGTTCTGCTTTCCAGCCCAATTCGGTTTCTGCCAGCTTTGTGTCTGCCCAAACGGCTACGACATCGCCTTCGCGACGAGGAGCAATTTTGTAATTCAATTTCAGATTATTTACTTTTTCAAAAGTATTGATAATTTCCATAACTGAGCTACCGCGTCCGGTTCCGATATTAAATATTTCGAAATTGGATTTATGATTGTTGTCTAGCAAACGTTCCAAAGCGACAACGTGCGATTTTGCCAAGTCAACTACGTGGATATAGTCGCGGATTGCCGTGCCGTCTTCGGTGGGATAATCATCGCCAAAAACAGATAACTGTTCGCGTATTCCGGCTGCGGTTTGTGTTACAAACGGAATTAAATTTTGTGGTACACCCAAAGGTAATTCGCCAATAAAAGCAGTAGGGTGTGCACCAATCGGGTTAAAATATCGCAGGGCAATGGTTTTGACATCGTGGGCTCTTGCTACATCGGCCAAAATAGTTTCGCCGGCTTGTTTGGTATATCCGTAAGCCGAAAGAGCAGGCTTTATGCTTTCCTCTTCGGTAATAGGCAACTTGTCGGGCTCTCCGTAAACGGTACAAGATGAACTGAAAATAAAATTTTGCAGATTGCGTTCTTTCATTTCTTGCAGTAAATACACAAGCGTATGAATGTTATTTTCGTAATATTTCAAGGGCAAAATCACTGATTCATTAACGGCTTTTGAAGCTGCAAAATGTATTATTCCGCCAATATCATCATATTTATCAAAGAAATTTTGCACCAATTTTTTGTCTTTTAAGTCAAATTGCTCGAAGTGGGGGCGAATACCCGATATTTTTTCAATGCCATCAAGCACTTTAATATTTGAGTTAGATAAATTATCAATGATGACTACATTGTAGCCTTTATTTTGTAGTTCTACAACGGTATGTGAGCCAATAAATCCCAACCCGCCGGTTACCAATATTTTCATAAATCAACAAATTTGTTTTAGTTAAGCTACAAATATAGCGATAATTTTATTAATAAAAAGTGGTGTTTTGGAATGGTTTTTGCATAACAAATTGTAACCAAAAATTCTTTATCTATGAAAATGTTTTATAAATTATTGATAACAGGTTCTCTTTTTATCATTATCCTAAGTTCTTCACAATGTAAGAGAAAAGCCAATGAAGTCGGTAGAAACTCCATATTCTTCTATATGGATGGAGAAGAAGTAAAGTCTAGTTGTAGCAGTTTAATCGATGTAACAGAAGCTCCGGATACATTAAATATAAGAATGTGTGTCGATAACACTTATTTGTTTTTTGATGTTAATAATTATCACGGTGAAGCTACCTATTTGTTCGATGCTGCATCCGGAAATGCTTGTCATACAGATATTTATGCTAACCCTGTCTATCAAGCAGCTGATAATAGAAAAACATATCTGCAAATCTTAGAGATAGACCATTTTAATCGGATTATCAGAGGCTTATTTGAAGCAGAACTCATTAACACAGACAATCCGAATGATGTTAAATTATTGACAAAAGGTCGCTTCGACTTAGACTATTAACACAAAAAATTGCTACGATGAAAAAATATTTATTGCTACCGATACTAATATTTTCTTTACAAGTTTTTTCCCAAAATACTGTGGATAGATCAGAAGCTTCTTTTGGAATAACCCCATCTGTCAGTCTATCTTGGATGCAACACAAAGACTTTGAAGAAGCAGAACCAAATTTTAATTATAATTTACGAATTTCGTTTCATATGCCGCAAAGACATATTGCATCATTAGGCATAGATTTGCTTGTTGGTAAAATGTCAGGCGTTTCTAAATTTACTTCCAACAATATTACTTATCGTTATATTCCTAACATATTGTACTATCAGGTAAATGCTTATACTTTTTTTGAAACTCCGTTGGTTGCACCGAAATTTGGATTTGGTTTTTTGTCGATGATTAGTGATGAAAATTATACCTATCAAATAGTTAAAAATAACAGCGTTATTTACGAAGACAGCAATTCGATAGACAGAGAAATAAAAGTGCCTTGGTTAGGAATATTTTTTGGAATGGAAAAAGACCTTACCGAACATATATGTTTAGACCTAAATGTATTTATGCCGGTTGATTTTTCAGATAATTTTTTAAATCTTTCATTTGGAGTAAAATACGTTTTTTACTAGCAGTCAAAAATACTTCAAACAGTTTCAAAAATTATTCGTATTTTTGTTGATTATAAAAAAATGGATATATGAAATTTTTAGTTTCGAGTGACGAATTAGTCAAAAATTTACAAGTATTACGAAATGTAATTAACAACAATAACACCATTCCTGTTTTAGATAACTTTTTATTCGAATTGAATAATAATTCGTTAAAAATAACCGCCTCAGATTTAGAAACCACAATGACAGCAAACATTACGGTCGAATCTGATGATAGCGGTAGATTTTTGTTACCTGCACGTTTATTGGTCGATACCATAAAAACATTGCCTACGCAACCGCTGACTTTTATGTTTAACGACAATAATACGATGGATATCGTTAACGATCACGGTAAATACAGTTTTGCTTATGCAGATGCCGAAGATTACCCTAACCCGATCGAAATGGAAGATGCGCAAAGCATTGTGATTCCGTCAGGAATTTTAAGCGATGCAATCAGTAAAACTATTTTTGCAACAAGCAACGACGATTTACGCCCTACAATGACAGGAGTGTTATTTGAGTTCTCGCCCGAAAGTCTCAATTTTATCGGAACAGATGCACACAAATTGGTCAAATATGAACGCAACGACTTAAAAGCGGAAAGCGAAACGGAATTTATAATGCCTAAAAAGCCTTTGCAAATCTTAAAAAGCTTTTTAGCAGGAAGCGAAGACGAAGTAAACATTACTTATGACGACAGAAACGTAAAGTTTGTGTTTGAAAACATCGAGGTATTATCAAGATTAATCAATGGTAAATATCCTAATTATCGTGCTGTAATTCCACAAGAAAATCCTAATGTGTTGGTAATAGACCGTCAAAGCTTGTTAGACGTAATGAAACGTATTTCAATTTTTGCCAACAAAGCAACACACTTAATCCGTTTTGATATCGCCGGAACAGAATTAAAAGTTTCAGCCGAAGATTTAGATTTTTCAAACAAAGCAGAAGAACGCTTATCTTGTAATTTTCAAGGCGATGATATGGCCATTGGATTTAATTCTAAATTCTTTATCGAAATGTTGTCAAACCTTGATGCCGATGAGGTAGCCGTAAATATGTCGGTGCCTAGCAGAGCTGCTATTATCAATCCGATTGACGGATTAGAAGATGGCGAAAAAATTACGATGTTAGTAATGCCGTTAATGTTGAGTTAGACCGCTTCAAATAATGAAGTTTTTATATAATATATTTATGCTGATTTCCGAGAAACTAGTTTGGTTACTCGGAAATTTTTTTGGTAAAAAAGTCAAACAATTCCGTAGTGGACAACAAAATGTTTTTGCAAAATTATATGCTTGTTTAGCAGTAGAGAAACCGCGTATTTGGATGCACGTTTCTTCTTTGGGCGAATATGAACAAGGTTTGCCGGTGATTGAAAAGCTCAAAGAAAAATACCCAAATCATCAAATTATTCTCACTTTTTTCTCGCCTTCCGGATACGAAGTTAAAAAAGATAGTTCTCCGGCAGATTGTGTGGTTTATCTACCCATTGACAACACAAAAAATGTGCGTAAATTTCTTGATTTGTTACAACCCGAAATGGTGTTTTTTGTCAAATATGACTTTTGGCCAAACTATTTATTTGAACTGAAAAAGCGTGGCATTAAAACTTATCTGGTTTCCGGATTGTTTACCGAAAATCATAAGTTTTTTAAACCGCAAAATACTTGGTTAAAAAAATCTTTACAAGCCTTTCGTTACTTTTTTGTGCAAGATGATAATTCAAAGAAAGTGCTTGATAGTCAAGGTTTTAAAACTGTAACGGTAGCAGGTGATACGCGTTTTGACAGAGTGTTTCGTATTGCAAAGCAAAATGAAGATTTGGCATTTATTCAGTTGTTTAAAAACGAAGAATTATTATTTATAGCCGGAAGTACTTGGCAGGCAGGTGAGCAAATTATAACGAATTATATCAATAAAACAACACAAAAAGCTAAATTTATCATTGCTCCGCACCTTGTTGATGATAAACACGTGCAAAGCATAAAAAACAGCATTGACAAAAAAGTAATTTTGTTTTCAGAACTCAGTTCCGACACACAACTTGCCGATTTTGATGTGTTGATACTCAATACAATAGGCTTACTCAACAAGACTTATAAATATGCCGATATTGTATATATTGGCGGTGGATTTGGCAAGAGCATTCACAATATACAAGAACCGGCAGTTTTTGGCGTTCCAATTATTACCGGAACAAAAATATCAAAATTTAAAGAAGCAGTAGATTTGCACAGTTTGGGCGGATTAAACAGCATAGAAAATCAAGATGACTTTGATGTGCTTGTAAATCAATTACTTACCGATGATGTTCTTAGAAAGGAAAAAGCGACAATAACGAAACAATATGCTTTGAAGAATGTAGGCGCTACCGAAAAAATCATCAAATTTTTAACGCAAAATGCATAGTTTATACCTACACGGATTACATAGTACCCATATAAATGAACGCACAGATTGGTTGACTCAATTCGGCACGATTAGCAATCCTTTGATGAACTATCATAATTACCCTGAAAATTTTAAGCAAATAGAGAAAATATTATTGCAACAAACTCCCGATGTGATAGTTGCATCGAGTTTAGGTGCTTATTTTGCTTTTCATTTGGGCAATTATTATCGCATTCCGACTATCCTGCTCAATCCGGCTTTGTTGATGACAAATATTGTAAAACCCGATAATCGTTTGCTTGCTTTTGACACGCTTCATACTATTAGCATTGGTGTCAATGATACTGTTATTCTGCCTTGGACAACACGCGCTGTGCTACAACAATTACAGGCAAATCATCAAATTTTTGAATACAATATCGGGCACGAAACACCCTTTGATGTGTTTTTGGATATCTGTAATAAGAGTGGTATTTTTTAGAAAATTATTGTTGTTTAGCAACTAAAAATCATTTCACTTTATAAACCAATTCGGCAATAAACCATCGCCCCGGCATTTTAATAAAAGATAAATCGTTGTATGATACATCAAAAAGATTTTCAACGCTAAGTGCAAATCGGGTGTTTTTATAATTTTTACTTAATTTTAAGTTGCATAACCAATATGCTTTATAGTCAAATAGTTGGTAATGTGCGTTTACATAATCTAAATATTGACCGTTTCTGTCTTTGTAAGTGACTGTCCAATTGGCTTGAATGCCGGCAAGGCTCTGATGTGTAATACTCGCTACCATTTTGTGTTTCAAATAATCTAAGGCATATTTCGAAATGAAATTTTCTTGTGTCTTTTCAGCATTGATATAAGCATAAGACAAGGATAATTGCTTGATAAACAAGTTTTTAAATTTCTTTTCGAACATAAATTCAGCCCCATAAGTATTGAGTTCGGTCAAATTTTGAGTTTGCCATTGATCTTCCGGATTGTTTTTTATCCAGTCAATAGTGTTTGAGCCGTTTCTATAAAAAACATTGGCGGACATTCGCAAATCATTGTATTTGTATTTGCTGCCCAATTCGTAAGTCACAGATTTTTCGGGTTTTAAATCAGGATTACCGATATTTGAAGGACCTTGATAATACAAATCGGTGAAGCTGGGCAAACGTACAGCGCTGTTGACACTCAAATAATGTGTAAATTGCTTTTTGACCAAATTGGCATAAATGCCACCTGTAAAATTAAAGTCATATACTTTGTTGTAAAGCATTGTTATACCTGCCCCCAAATTGACATCGCCTATCTTTTTAACCTGATTAAAAGTACTTGTCAAATAGGTTCTTTCTGCCGATTTAGTATAGATTCCGTCCGGATTATCAAGTAATTCTCCCAAAACATTACTAAAAATATGCTCATCACTAAGATTAATATTTAGATTTGAAGTGCCAAATTTGCTTTTAAATTTTAGTTTTACGCCTGCTGACAAAATGCGTGTTTTATGAAAATTATGCCCTTTGTAATAAAATCCGGGAGCAAACTGCGCTGTATCTTGTTTGTGAACAAAAAAGCCATTTTGATATTTGTAAACACTTTCTCTAAATAACTGAAACTGATCAAAATGTTGCTTGTAGCTCAAATGCGGTTGCCATTTTAATTGTTTGCCGAAACTTGTATTGACAGAAGCAAAATAACCATAAGTTTTTTCGTATTGCCAAGGATATTTAGAAGTGTAAAAACTATTGGCGCCAAAATCCTTTTGATGATAGCCTGCTTGAATGTTTATTGGGTTTTTCTTTGTGTCTATGCGTATTGTCAACAAATCTTTGATAGCATAAAAATCGGTGTTGTTGATGCTGTCATTAGATAAATATCCATTCGATTTTTGATATGAGAAACCATTGTAAACCGAAATTTTATCAAAAGAATGTGCGATATCATAATCCGTTTTCAGATAACCGAATTGCCCAATTTTTAATCGGACAGTCGCTTGTTCTTTTTGCGGATTTTTAGTGATTAGATTAATTACGCCACTATACGAATTAACCCCAAAAGTTTGCCCTGCCGGTCCTTCCATAATTTCTATTTTATCTAACATTGACACATCAACGGGAATATCTAAATTATGATGTCCGGTTTGCGGGTTATTAATTTTGATACCGTTGAGCAAAACTAAAACCTGATCGAAATTGCCCCCTCGTATGCTGATGTCAGATTGCACACCTTTACTGCCACGCGAACGAATATCGGCGCCTGCAATAAGTGCCAATACATCGTCAATGCTTTCAACTACTTGGTTTTGTACATTTTTAACTTTTATAAGATGAATGGTTTTAGGTATGCTACGGATAGAATGCTGTCCGGCATAGCCCGAAATTTGCACACTGTCCAAACTTTGAGCACCTAAGTCTTGATTGTCTTGCGCTACTGTATATATTGACCGAATTAGTAATAGTAATACAAAAATCTTCTTCATATCTCAATTTAAAAAATGAAGTGGCAAGATATAAAAAAGTATATTTATTACTTAATTATTTGTTGAAAAAAATCAGTTATTTATTATAACTATTGATAGTATTTTCTGTTTCATTAAGATCTTCATTATTTAATTCGCCTTCAATAGTCATTAATATCTTTTTGTTTTTAATAAGATATGTTTATGGGATAGTACGAGTTTTAATTAAACTCATTTTTTTATTTTCAAAAAGTGCTAAGATAGCATCTCTGTATTCAATATTTTTTAGCATTATAGAATAATAAAAAATTTAATTAATCTTAAAAAAATATGGAATATAATTTGGATAATGTTATCTAATTAGGTAACTTTGCAGTGTTAAACTTGTAAAACATTGAATAAAAGCAAACGAAACAATAGAAAAATAGGAGTTTATGGAAATCACTTTTGGGATTTTTATAACAAACAAAACTCAAAAGTCCAATTAAAAATTGATTGGACAATTGAATTAATAAGAACAACACCAATAGTGCCTAAGAAATTTTTCAAAAAATTAAAAAACACTGATGATTTATGGGAAATAAGAGTAGATGCAAATAAAGGTATATATCGGATATTTAGTTTTTTTGACAACGGAAATTTGGTAATATTATTAAGCGGATTTCAAAAGAAAACACAAAAGACACCTAAAAAAGAAATAAAACAAGCAGAAAGATTAAAAAAAGAATATTATGAAAACAAATAAAAATATAACTTCGTGGGACGAACACATTGATGAAAAGTATGGAAAAAAAGGCACGCAAACCCGAAATGAATTTGACGAAGGTTTTGAAACTTTTAAAATAGGAGTTTTAATTCAGGAAGCCAGAAAGAAACAGCATATGACACAAAAAGAACTTGCCGAAAAGATTGGAACAACAAAGAATTATATTTCAAGAATAGAAAACAATGCAAGTGATATTAGATTGTCAACTTTGATAAGAATAATTAGAGATGGATTAGGTGGAAAATTGAATTTAACATTTGATATATCCTAAATTCAAGTTATAAATGCAACTTTTTAGGAATATTTATATGTAATTATTTCGTTGAATTTTTGTTACCTTTGTGTCAAAATCGAAACTTTGTGGCGCTAAAAACTGCTACAAACCATATATCAAGATGATTTCAGAAATAATTTCAGGGATATTTTCCTACATAGAGGCGCTGTATGTTGCCGCAAAATATAAATTGTACAAGTATATTATTTTGATATTCTTGTTATTGCTTGTTTTTATTTTTCCTGTATTTTTATTCGATTTATTCATTACGGGGCTCAGTCATTTGATACCTTATGCCGAATCGGGCAAGTATGCAGATATGGGCGTGAGTTTTGCTGCCGGATTTTCAGGTTTTTTCTTGCTGTTGGTATTGTCGCCTATATTTTCTATGGTTTCCGAAGAAGTAACACAAAATTTAGCAGGCAAAATTTACCGTTTTTCATTTACACAACTCCTAAAAGATGTGCTTAGAGGCATACGTATTGCTTTTCGTAATTTGTTTTATGAATATTTGGCTATTGTTATCATTTCAATAATACTTCATTTTTTGCCCGAAAATGTTATTGTTAGTATAAGTGGAAAAGCGCTGTTGTTTTTGATTACCTCGTATTTCTATGGTTTTTCTATTATGGATTACGCCTTGGAAAACCATCGAATCAATTATAACAAATCGGTGACTTTTGTACGCACTCACGCCGGATTTGCTATCGGATTAGGAAGTGTTTATTATGCAATCATCAGCCTTAACGATATTGAAGCCGTTAAGCAAAGCTTAGGACATCTTGCCGTTTATTGGTCAGGATTTGCCGAGGCATTAGTTGCCTTTGTCGGTGTTGTAGGTGCTAGTATTTTGGTTAGCAGGGTGTTAGAAAAAACGCCCTAAAAAATCAGGGCGTTTAAAAATTTAGTTGATATGTTTCTTATTCAAAAGTAACATCAAATTCCAAGAGTTTTGGGTTTTTATTAATTTTGTCTAAAGTAGTTTGTATAATTAGTGTTTTGCCATCTGTGCCTAGCATCGCATCTTTATAGCTTACATTTTTAATCTTTCTGGGGAAGTGATAAATGATTTTGTAACCAAACATTTTCATCATATCTGCCATACTTTTGTCAATTTTTTCGTCAGTCTTATTAGCTTCTTTATCAGCTTTTTCTTCTTCATTTTCAATAATACTTATTTTACGGCTAAACTTATATTTGCTAAATGTGTAAGAAACTTTTGTATTATCCATACCACCAAACATTTTTCCCATAGGGTTTTCTTCTTTTTTTCCATCTTCAACATTTTTTAATTTGTCAATCTTTCTAAAATCTTCCGAAATGTTTTTCAAATCTTCAACTGATTTAAAAGGAGATGATAAGGTCATAATCATTTTTTCAGCTTCTTCATCAATTTGCATACGCATTGTTGCATTTTTCATTCTTTCCATAAAGGCTTTTTCTGATGCCGATAAGTTTTTTATGCTGTCTTTGTATTTTTCAAGCAAGTCCTTTACATAAATAATACTGTCAGTTTTTTCAGGCTTACGGACTTCTTCATTTTCACCGGTTTTTTTATTTTTTTCTTTCATTGACATCATAGCGCTCATGTCAATAGCAAGGTTATAAGTGCCGCTACCGTCTTCATTGAAGGTTACTTCTTCTGTAAGTTGACAGCTTGTCATGGTAATTACGGCAATAAATAGTAATAGTATTTTTTTCATAATGTATAATTTTTAAGTATTTATATGACGATTTTGACACAATATCATTGCGAATGCGTCATAAAAAAAGTAACATAAAAACCTTTTAGTTTATGATATCAAAGCGTAAGTATTTTTGTAATACTTTGGCTACTTTAATACCTTCGGCGGTTTGATAATTTTCTAACAACGCTGCAACAACGCGTGGCAATGCCAACGAACTACCATTCAAAGTGTGTGCCAAACGGCG
>CAZSBI010000070.1:0-7522 GCA_964604735.1 uncultured Flavobacteriaceae bacterium
GCACATCTATACTTTCTGCTTTGTCGGTGGTTTTATTATACCACGAGTTAAATATTTGTAAGAAAATGGCTTGTGTCCACTTATAGTATTTTGGGTCAGAAGTTCTAATTTCTCTTGACCAATCGAATGAAAAACCTATCCGGTCCATTTGTTCGCGGTAGCGTTTCAAATTTTGTTCGGTGGTAATAGCAGGATGTTGTCCGGTTTGAATAGCATATTGTTCGGCAGGCAAGCCAAAAGAATCGTAGCCCATCGGGTGCAACACATTAAAACCCTTGTGACGCATGTAGCGTGCATAAATATCAGAAGCAATATATCCGAGCGGATGACCTACGTGTAGTCCTGCTCCTGATGGATAAGGAAACATATCTAAGACGTAATATTTGGGTTTGTCAGATTGATTCTCGGCTTTGAAGATTTGGTTTTTTGCCCAATACTTTTGCCATTTATAATCCATTTTATTAAAATCGTAGGTCTTCATCTTTTCGCTGTTTTTTTTGATAGACTGCAAAGATAAAATTTAATTGATAAAAATTTTCATTTTAGCTTGAAAATAATATGAGTCTCCACTAAAAAGTTCAAAGTCCCACTGGGAGATGGGACTTTGAAGGTTAACAACACAAACAAACAAAATACTTTGAAAAAATACATTTTCTCGATATTTATAGTGCAAAGGTAAATGCTTTATGTGTTTTGCAAAAGAGGCTAAAACCTGTTTTTTTAGGGGAAAATTCCCCTTTTTTTAGTTTTGAGTAAAAAATCTCAGCGTTTTACAATTTTTGTAAAACGCTGAGATAGGTTAACACAAATAAACAAAATACTATGGAAAAAAGTTTTATACCAATTGGGGACTAAAATGCCTGACAAATAAAAACGATTTGTGCCGGGTGTTTTTGGTTACTAATCAGTATTATTCCTTTCCTAAATAACACCACAAATGTACGTGGCTTTTGGTAAGTGTACAAGAGGAGAATGCCTGTTTTTGTAGGGGAAGAGTCCCCTTTTTTAAGGCAATTTATATTTCAACAATTTTATTTTTGATAGCATAGATAATAAGACCTATTCTGCTTTTTACGCCAATTTTTTCAAATACGCGTTGGCGGTAACCATCAATTGTTTTAAAGGCAAGGTTCATCTCGTCGGCTATTTCTTGGTAAGTTTTTTCTTCGCAGGCTTTTTTTAGAAAAATAAGTTCTTTTTCTTTGAAATTGATCTGTTCTCCATCGGGTTCTTCTTGGTCAAATGAATTTACAATGATATTGGCAACCATATCGGTGTAGTAATAACCTTGTTGTAGAATGGTTTCTATGGCTTGTTTAAAAATATTGGGTTCTACATCTTTTAGTAAATAACCTCTGGCGCCGGCTTTAATCATTTTAATAATAGTTTTTTCGTCATGCTCCATTGACAAAGCCAATACTTTTGCTTTGGGTCGAAATTTTTTGAGCCATTTCATGGTAGCAATACCATCCATTATGGGCATTTTTACATCTAAAAGAATAACATCGGTTAAGGGCATACCGCTTGCTAAACGTTCTGTAAAATCTTCGCCGTTATGAAAAACATTGACCGTTTCAAATTCCGGAATTGAATCTACCAGTTTTGATAGTCCTTGTGCAAATAGTTTATGGTCGTCAACGATGGTAATGCTAATGGTGTTCATAATGTCACGTTTTTAGTGGATAATTAATTATTACTTTGGTGCCTTTATTATTAGATTCTATTTTTAAATCGGCGTTGATTAAAGCAGCTCTACTTTTAATATTGATGATTCCGGAGCCAAGCTGAGTGTTTTCAGTGTCAAAACCAACACCGTTGTCAGAGAGCAAGAACTTTACATTATCTGCCTTGTATTCAATTATGATATCTAATTTACTAGCCTTTGAATGTTTTATGGTGTTTGAAAAAAACTCTTGAATAATTCGAAATAATATTATTTCATGTTGATTAGAAATCGTTTTTTCTTCACCTTTGATAATCATTTTAGCATCGATAAAATTTAGTCTGTTAAAACGATCTATTTCAATTTGGATAGCTTTTTCAATACCAATAGCATGCACCACTTCTTGATTTAAGGTTTTTGCCAACATTCTAATTTCTTGCAAACTTTTACTTACAATATCACTAATTTCGATTATTGTCGGATTGCTATCTTGCATTTTTAGTATTTTGAGTTGCATACTGGCAAGCGATAAGAGTTGACCAATGTTGTCGTGCAATTCCCAAGCAACTCCTTTTAATGTATTCTCTTTTATTTCAATTTGTGATTTTATCAGGGTTTCCGAAAAAGCTTCTTTTTGTTTTTGTTCTTTTAATAAAAATGCAATTTTCTTTTTTTGAAAAAGAAAAAACAGGACTGTAACAACAGCCAAAATTGTAAAAAATACAATTGAGACAATAAATATTACTACTTGTAATTCATTAATTTTCATTTAGTAAAAGTAATATATTTTTATTATATCAATTATTCTAAACTTTTTAGCTTTTGATTTTTTAGCCAATAATCATATTTTATTCTTTGCACTATAAAGAATAATACAATAATTACAATTAGCATTATCAATAAAACTAATGATGAATATATTATTGTGATGTATAAGTCTTCGAACTCCATATGTATCCGTATGTAATTAATATATACATTAAAATGTTTCCAACGTATTGAATTTGACGTAAGAATGACATCATTTCGCGTGATAAACTCTCCTTACTTATTAAACTTTCACTCACATTAAGAGGAAAGGGTACAATATAATAGAACAATAATCCTAGTGAAACCCAAAAGATAAGATATTGTTGAATATGCAATATCTTATCTGATGAAATCATTTGAATTATAAAAGCAAACAACACAATAATTATGAGAATTTGTGCAAACGCAAACGGATAAGTTTGAAATACATTCATATTATTGGAAATAATGATGCCAAAGATAAAATAGAATTCATACAATATACTTCCTAAGATAATAACTTTTTTAAAATTCAAATTCTCGATATAACGATAAAAAATCCAAAGAAAAAATAAAAATTCTATATTGATATACTGATTATATAGCCAAACATTATAATAATCATTCAATCTTAATGAAATAGCAGTCACTTCAACAATAAATGATAATACAAATATCCAAGGCAGTAATTTTAACCTTGTATTTTTGTATTTTCCATAGTATAAAAATGATGTTATAATCATTCCTATAAGAAAAAAGCAATCAATTATTAGTGCAGTGGACATAATAGTATTAATTAAAGAGCATTGGGGTCAGGGTAAGGAACATTTCTATCCATAATACTACCATTTTCTTCACATAATTCAGAACCTTCTTCAATATCACTTAACCTTTTAGGGTCGTTATCAGAAGAGAAAAACGGATCAAAGTCCACCTCTTTGTCACCATCTGTAAAGGTAGGAACCAATGCAATAGTTAATTGTTTATTATTGTCTTCTTCGGCCACAAAGTGAAAACGAATGCCCGAAACGGTAATTCCTTTACTTTTGGCTTGCTTTTCTACAAACTCTATGTATTCTTTTAAGTCATTAAAGTCTTGCCAAGTTGAATCACTGTAATGATCACCCAAATTTGGTTTGATATTCGCTTCAAAAATGTTTTTCATATTGCGAAACGTTGCTAAATTGATAGTTTTTTCTTTTCTACTCATGATTTTATGTTTTAAAGATTAATGCAACAAAGATAATTAATTTAAAAATAGCTGTCTATATGTTTTTTTTTCAGATGAAGATAAATATTGTTTAACAGCCTCATAAACAACAGTTTGCAAACGCTTACAAAAATATATTTTTTTAAAAAAGGGGAAAATACCTGTATTTATATAAGGGGAAAATACCTGTAATAATCTTATTGATTTAATGAGTGTCCGCATTCATGACAAAACAGTGCGCCGTCCTTGTGATCGGTGGCATGACAGTTGCTGCAAACTTGCGAATTCAGATGTGTTTTTTTATCCTTGTGACGTGAATATTCTGCCGAGACAATTCCGGTCGGTACAGCCAAAATACCATAACCTAAAATCATAATAATGGAGGCAATAAACTGCCCTAATGCTGTTACAGGAGCAATATCGCCGTAGCCGACAGTTGTCAGTGTAACAATAGCCCAATACATACTTTTGGGTATGTTGTCAAAACCGCTGCCTTGCCCGTATTCAACCATATACATAATCGTTCCTAATATTATGGTTAAAATAAGTACTGCCAATAGAAAGACCGAAATTTTTGCCCTGCTGTTTTTCAAGGCTTTCATCAATCCTTGCGATTCGCCTACAAAAGGTGAGAGTTTTAAGATACGGAAAACCCGTAATAATCGTAGGGCACGAAGTGCTATAAGTATGCTCGCACCGGCAAAGAAAAATGAAATGTATTTGGGTATGGTAGAGAGCAAATCAATAATGCCAAAAAAACTAAATGCGTAGGCAGTCGGTTTTTTGATGGTCCAAAGACGTAAAAAATATTCGATGGTAAATATAATAGTAACCACCCACTCGGCAATATCAAAAAAATGTCCGTATTGTTGGTTGTAAGTCTCTACGCTTTCGAGCACAACAACTATAATACTGAATAAAATAAGTAGCAGCAAGCCAATATCAAACCACTTTCCGGCAACCGTATCGGCTTCGTAAATAATTTCGTAGAGCTTTTGTCGTATCGTTTTTTGATTTGTTTTTGGCAAACTGTTGTATTTTTTTTGTAAAAATAGGGAAAAATTTTCTTTTCAATAGGAATATGAATTACAACAATTACTAATTCTTCGTATCTTTGCCCAAAATTATAAAAAAACGAATATAAAATGCATTTATCCGAACAAGAAATCGTACGAAGAGAATCCCTGCAAAAATTGCGCGACTTAGGTATAGAACCATATCCTGCCGCCGAATATAAAGTATCTGCCAAAATCGAAGATATTTTAAATAATTTCGATAAGTATGAGGGCAAGCAGGTGCAAGTTGCCGGACGAATGATGAGCCGTCGTATTATGGGAAAAGCGTCGTTTTCTGAACTGAAAGATGCAAGTGGACGTATGCAAATATACGTTAATCGTGATGAGCTTTGCCCAAGCGATGACAAAACAATGTATAATGTGGTGTTTAAAAAATTGCTCGATATGGGCGATATCATCGGTATAAAAGGCGAAGTGTTTAAAACCCAAGTAGGCGAACCTTCAATTAATGTCAAAGAATTGACGGTCTTGTCTAAATCGTTGCGTCCTCTGCCCGTTGTAAAAGTTGATGCGGACGGAAAAGTACACGATGCATTTTCTGACCCCGAATTGCGCTACAGACAACGCTACGTCGATTTGATTGTTAACGATAAAGTCAAAGAAACATTTATAAAACGCAGTAAGATAATCAATACAATGCGTAATTTCTTTACCGAAAAAGATTGGCTCGAAGTAGAAACGCCTATTTTGCAACCTATTCCCGGTGGTGCTGCCGCACGTCCGTTTATTACGCATCACAATGCTTTGGATATACCTTTATATTTGCGAATTGCCAACGAATTATATCTAAAAAGATTGATAGTAGGCGGATTTGAAGGTGTTTTTGAATTTGCCAAAGATTTTAGAAACGAAGGTATGGACAAAACCCACAATCCGGAGTTTACCGTAATGGAGTTGTATGTTGCCTACAAAGATTATAATTGGATGATGGATATGACAGAGGAATTGCTCGAAAAAATAGCCATCGCCACCAACAACGATACCAAAGTGCAAATGGGCGAAAATACAATCAATTTTAAAGCACCTTATGCACGAGTGCCTATTCTTGACGCAATTAAAGAGCATACAGGTTACGATTTAAGCGAAATGTCGGAAGATGAAATGCGCAAAGTAGCCCAAAAACTCGATATCGAAGTTGATGAAACTATGGGAAAAGGCAAACTGATTGACGAAATATTTGGCGAAAAATGTGAACATCATTACATTCAGCCAACATTTATTACCGATTATCCTAAGGAAATGAGCCCTTTGACCAAAGCACATCGCAGCAAACCCGGATTAACAGAACGTTTTGAGTTAATGGTAAACGGCAAGGAATTGGCCAATGCATACTCAGAACTTAACGACCCGATTGACCAACGTGAGCGTTTCGAAGACCAATTAAAATTGTCAGAAAAAGGCGACGACGAAGCAATGTTTATAGACCAAGACTTCTTGCGTGCCTTAGAGTACGGTATGCCACCCACATCGGGTATTGGTATTGGTATAGACCGATTAACAATGTTTATGACCAATAATGACAGTATTCAAGAAGTGCTTTTCTTTCCGCAAATGAAACCCGAAAAGAAAGCCATAGCATTGACAGATGAAGAAAAAATTGTGCTAAACTTACTAAAAGAAAACAATCCCGTTCTTTTGCCCGAACTCAAAGAAAAAGCCGGATTGAGCAACAAAAAATGGGATAAATCAATCAAAGGACTGACCAAAAAGAAATTAGCAAAAGTAAGCAATACCGATAGCGGATTGTTTGTTGATTTGTTGTAAAAAAAAACATATTTATAGAAAAAGGAGGGAGTTAAAAAAACTCCCTTTTTTTATGTAATAAAATGATATATTTGCCACTATGAAAAACAGTCAATTAAAATGGGTAATCCTTATTGGTTTATCTTTTGTATGGGGAAGTTCTTTTATTTTAATGAAATTGGCAATGAAGGACTTATCTCCCACTCAGGTAGGTGCATTCAGAATGATATTTTCTGCCGTTTTTTTACTAATTATAGGTTTTCACAAACTTAAATTAATTAACAAAAAGCAATGGAAAATTCTTTTACTTTTATCAATAGTCGGTACATTTATTCCCATTTTCCTATTTACCTTTGCTATCCGGCAGATTGACAGTAGTATTGTAGCTATACTTAATTCATTTACGCCACTCAATACCTTGTTATTTGGTTACTTGTTTTTTCAATTTTTGTTTACCAAAAGACAAGTTGTGGGTATTTTTATTGGTATTATAGGAACGGTGTTATTGGTAGGAAACAGCGCGTCTGTCAATCCGGATGATAATTATTGGTACGCATTATTGGTGCTTGCCGCTACTATCGGCTATGCGGTAAACGTAAATATGATTAAAAAATATTTATCAGATTTAGACCCAACGGCAATAGCCGTAGGCAATTTTGCTTGGGTGCTTGTGCCATCGCTGATTGTTTTGTATTATACAGGCTTTTTCGGTTTAGATTACACTTCATCGCCTATAATGTTATCAATGGGTTATACCTTATTACTATCGATATTCGGAACAGCATTGGCTATGATTATTTTTAACAAAATGGTGCAAATTGCTACGCCTATTTTTGCGTCATCAGTAACTTATACCATACCGATTGTCGCTTTATTGTGGGGCATCTGGGATGGCGAACAAATTACATTAAGTCAACTTTTTGCCGGCGCTGTAATTCTTTTTGGTGTGTATGTTGTGAATAGTGGGAAGGTATTAAGGAGTTAAGGTATTAAGGAGTTAAGGAACGAGGTAAAAGGTAAAAGTGCGCCGTGAAACTCTGC
>CAZSBI010000071.1:0-6970 GCA_964604735.1 uncultured Flavobacteriaceae bacterium
TCAATGCGCATTCGCCAACCGCCCGAAAAGGTTTCTACCGGCTTATCAAAATCGGCATCTGTAAAACCCAGTCCTTTAAGCACTTTTTCGGCATCGCCTTGGTAGTGATAACCACCTGCCAATTGAAATTGCTCTTGCAAATGATGTAAATCATCAAGCAGTTCCATATACGAACGGCTTTCATAATCTGTGCGTTCTGCCAACTCGTTTTCTTTTTCTGTCAAGCGTTTTTCTAATTGCTTTATCTCGACAAATGCCTTATACGACTCCTCCAATACCGTTGTACCACCTTCAAAATCAATATCTTGCTTCAAAAAACCGACTTTCTGATTTTTGAGCATCGAAATATTGCCTTCGGCTACTTCAATTTCGCCTGTTATAGCTTTGAGCAAAGTCGATTTACCTACGCCATTCCTGCCAATCAACGAAGCACGATTGCCCGGATTGAGTTGAAAATTCACGTTTCTGATAATATCGTTACCGCCTAAGCGAATGGTCAAATTTGAAATATTCAGCATAGTTTATTTAGTTGTTTATTAGCAAGTTACCGTCAATACTACTAGACATGACAATGGTCGTGGTCGTGGTCATGGTCGTCTTGTCCGGGTTCTTTTCGCTCGGCACCGTCCATTATCCATTGCATTAATTCTTCTGAATCGGTGAATACTTTGGCTTGAAATTGCGTATTATTCACTTTTACTGTTTCAGGCAAAGTCATAATGGATAAATCGGTCAATAAAAATGCCAATCTATATGCTTTATGCGAAGCAATTTTAGGCAAAATATATTGCAAAAACCAATCAGCTGTTTCCTGACTGATTAGATTTTCTATCTTTCGCCAATCTACAAATATCTGATTACCACGCTTATAGATGCGTTTGTTCAAAAAATTCACAAATTCGTGATAAACACCTTCCTCATCCATTGCTGCGGCATAATCGGTGAAATAAAAATGCGACAAATACTGCAATTCTAAAAAATTAACTTTCAAAAATTTTGAGGTATATAGTATCATATTTTTTTCTGTTGTTTATTTGCTAACTCTTTTCGTTATTGTTCTCTAAATTTTAATATGGTTTTAATTGGAAAATGATCAGAATACTCAATATAATTAAGGGTTTCAAACTGTAAAACTTCCAATTTTTTATCGGGTAAAATAAAATCGATTCGCAAGGGAAATTTTTTGTACTGCCAAGTGATACCAAATCCGCTGCCTGCTTCAACAAATGCATCCATTTTGCCTTCTTTTAATATCCGATATGGTGCCGAAAAAGCTGTATTGTTAAAATCACCGCCAAGCACAACGGCATAAGGCACTTTTTCTATTTCGGCTTGTATCATTTCGGCTTGTTTTCCTTGCAGGTGAAATACTTTTTGCAACTTTTCGCTTACGGCTTGCTTATCTTGCTCAACTAAATTAGCCGGATTTGTAATTTTATATGATTGCAAATGCACATTATACACGCGCAAAGTGTCTTTTTGAACCAAAATATCGGCCCAAATGGCATTATTATAGGTATTTTTAAAATCTAAATTGCCTGTGTTGATGATTTTATATTTTGAAAAAATAGCCAATCCGGCTTTTCTTTTTTTGCCTTTCAGTACAATATGATTAAATTTATATTGCGAAAAATCTGTTTTTTTATCCGTCTTATATTCTTGCAAAAACAAAATATCCGGCTGTTGATCTTTGATATAATTAGAAATATCGACATCAACACCTTTGCGATTTATCCAGTTATACGCATTAAAAAGACGCACATTATAACTCATTAGCGAAAAACCTTTTGGTTCTATAGGATGCTTGCCTTCCCACTGAAAAACAGCTTGAATATTTCCGTAATTTAGCAATAAAATCAGTAGCGATAGTAATATTTGTTTTTTTAGTTTTATCAACCAAAACAAGACAAATAATATATTTACCAACACGATTATCGGAAAAATCAGGCTCAATATTGACAAAATCGACAAAAAACCGACAGGAAGCATTGGCGCCAAAAATGCCAATAACAATATTATTGCCACTATAATATTAATAATGAATAAAAATTTATGTAAGAGTGATAAATTTTTCATACTTTTATCGCACAAGTTTTTAAAACCCTAAAAGTATGAAATTAGAATTGATTCCAAAAATAAAACATCATAATTCGGGACATTTTTTTCTCTTAGCCGGACCTTGCGCCATTGAAGGCGAAGATATGGCTATGCGTATTGCCGAAAAAATTGTCAAACTAAGCGATAAACATCAAATTCCATACATTTTTAAAGGCAGTTTTAAAAAGGCAAATCGTTCACGTTTAGATAGTTTTACCGGAATTGGCGATGAAAAAGCCTTAAAAATACTCGAAAAAGTAAGCAAAACCTTTGATATACCCACGGTAACGGATATCCACCTGCCAAGCGATGCCGAAATGGCTGCCGCTTATGTCGATGTGTTACAAATTCCTGCTTTTTTGGTACGCCAAACCGATTTGGTAGTAGCCGCTGCTAAAACAGGCAAAGTTGTCAATCTGAAAAAAGGACAGTTTATGTCGCCGGAAAGCATGCAATTTGCCGTTAAAAAAGTTACGGAATCAGGCAACTCGCAAGTAACTATTACCGAACGTGGCACTATGTTTGGATATGCTGATATGGTCGTCGATTTTAGAGGCATTCCGACTATGCAACAATATGCACCTGTCATTTTAGATATTACGCATTCGTTGCAACAACCCAATCAAAGCAGTGGCGTTACCGGAGGGCGCCCCGAGCTGATTGAAACCATAGCCAAAGCCGGAATGGCAGTTGGTGTCGATGGTGTTTTTCTTGAAACACATTTCGACCCTGCTACTGCAAAATCTGATGGCGCCAATATGTTACACTTAGACAAATTAGATGATTTGTTAAAAAAATTAATTGCAATAAATGAACTAAAATAATGAAGAAATCAATTTTATTAACTTTCGCTTTTCTACTATTTTGAAATTTTACTTTTGCTCAAAACAACAATGTTAAAAAGTACCTAAACAAAAAAGCACCCAAATTAGTTTTTGGCGAATGGATTAGCGCACAACCCGAGCTAAAAGGCAAATTTATCCTCATCGATTTTTGGGCAACTACTTGCAGTCCTTGCAGGGCAAATATTCCTGAATTGAATTCGTTTCAAGAACAATTTAAAGACGATTTAGTAGTTATCGGTCTTAGTTATGAAAAGCCCGAAAAAATAAAAAAAATGAAAACGCCGGTCATCAAATACAGTGTTTGCACAGATATTCACTACGATACTTTGCGCGAAATGAAACTTCGAAATATACCCTACGTCATATTAATTGACCCCGAAGGTTATGTCCGCTGGGAAGGCGTGCCCATATATATTCATCATAAATTGACGGCAAAAGTTATTCAAGATATCATCAATAAGTATAAAAAGAAATAAAATTTCTATATCAAAACAACATTTTTAAAGAAATGCCACCGGTGTGTACAGCCGGATTTGCTTCGGATAGTCGCATATTATATTGCAAATTCATCTCTAAATACCGAGATATTTTTTGTCTGTACAGCGCCATAAAAACTAAATTATTTCCTTTTTGCAATCCCTCTAACATCTGAAAAGCAACCGGTGTATTAAGACTGCCCGACATTTTATTTTTTATCAATTGCAAGGAAGTATGAAAAGTGTTTTGCTTTTTATCTTGATAAAAATATTTTGCTCCCAAACGATACATTGTCAATTTTTCATTGCCCAAGATATTATTTTTGTTCTTTAAATGATAAAAAATAGAAATTTTTGATTTTTGCACTTGCACAAAGTCAAGATTTTCAATAATTTCTTGTGAGCGTAATTGATAGTTTTTGCTCAAATAATTTTCCGAATTTGTAATATTATCGGCACTTGAAAAAGTTTGTTTCCAAATCAGATTTTGAACAAAAGAATGCTTGGTTTGCAAACTATACTTTTCTATGCTATGTGCTTGTCTTCCAACTGATAACAACTGCGCTTGTTGAATTTTTTGATAAGAAAAATGAACAAAATATTTCTTTTTGCTTCTGTTGAAATACAAATCGTTTTGCCAAAAAGTGTTTTGATATAATGAAGTCTCCGGTTGCCATTCAAATGGAGTAAATTTGTTATTCTGTTCTGTTTGATGCTGTGTTTTAAACTGCGAAGTCATATAAATTCGTTGTAGAAATTTATTTTTTGAAAATGCACGCGGATTGATAATCAAATGCAAATTGTAAGCATTATTAAGCGTGGCAATATAATTTTTTGAAGGCAACAAGACTCTGATAAAATTGGCTTGATCTGAGTAAACAGCCAACTCAAACTCATTGATTTCTTTGATGCCGTTATGGTTATAATCGACCCATTGGTGCGTTCCTTGTCCGGGTGGGGTTTCTACAAAAACCAACTCATCGCGTAGTGTATTACCATTAAAACTTTCTACATTTACTTGCGTCATCAATACTTTGTGGTAGTAATACTGCTGCCACAACATTTTAAGATTTAGAAAATCTCTTTGCCTTTGTGTAAAATAATAATCGAGATGTCTATAATGTGCAAAAACCGAAATTTTGTGCATCTTTTTACGCCAAGTAAACGAAGAAAAAACCGTGTGATTCTTAGTCGCTCTAAAATTTTTTCCCCACCTGACACTATCATTTTGCGACAACCTGTAACCTACTGCAAAACCAATGCGACTGCTGTCTTTTTTTTGGATAGCAATTTCGGCAAATTTATAAGTGTAATTGAGACTGTCTAAACGCTTAAAAACCTGTTTGTTTCGCGCTTCATAATGCCCGATGGCTTGCAAAGAAAATTTTTTGTTTTCTATTTCAATCTCTTGATGAAAATAACTCGACTGCTTGTTGTTTTGCTGACTATTCTGCTGATTTGTCAATCTAAAATCTGAAAGTAAATTAACATTTTTCAATTGCCAATCGGCTTGCAAATAACTTTGTTTAGTCGATATTGTATCTCGTAGGGAAAAATTTCGAAATCCGATAGCGATTTGACTTGATTTTTGAGTAAAATCAATGCCGAAATCTATCATATTTTGCTGACCAAAAATACTGTCAATTTGCCAATTTCTTTCAAATTCCGGGGAACGAAAAGCATCTAATTGCTTAAAATTTTGATGTAAAAAATCCTGTTGCAAACGCAATGATATTTTGCTGTCCTTTTTTTGCCATAATTGTTGGTGCAGAGCCAAATGAGATGCCATTCCCAAATTGTTATCATCGTCCTTAGGCGAAAATAGATTTTGGTCATTATAATTAGCCAGCGCTTCAAATTGTATATTTGTTTTATCATTTGGGTGATAGTCAAAATTTACCCCTGCATATTGATTGCTTTTTGCCGGTGTCAATCTTATTTTAGCTTCGTAGCTACCATTGCCCTCTCCTACAAATTCGTATATTTTTCCGTAGGCGACAATCTCCTTCACCTTGTAAGTTCCCTGATTTGCGCCCACATAAGAAAAGCGTACTTCGTACAAATTTGAGATATTTTCTTGTGTATATTCAAAATATTCAACACCCGAATTGACAACTTTTTTATACAAAATTTTATTTTCGTCATAATCTGTTTCAACTGCCGATAGCAACCATAATTCGTTCCGCTTATCACCGGCATTTTGCATAGCGCTTTGCTGCGCTTTGCTGAGCTCAAAAAGCAAGGTTTTGTTTTTGGCATCATTTTCCAGATAAGTAAATACCGAAAAATCGAGTTTTTTGCCTTTATGCGTGTATTTATTGGCATTGAGATAACGCAGATAATGTTGTACCGAATAATTAAATTCGACTACGATTCGCTGATTTTGCGTAATTGGAAAAGTGGCATTAAAACGTAATTCGGCTGTTTCATAATTTATCACATAATCGGCATTGGCGCCCCTTTTAAGCAATTTGCCGTTGACAAAAACTTTTTCGGTTTTGGCAATCACAAAGATATAGGTTTCGGCTTGATTGCCTTTGAGTAGATAAGGACCTTGATTGCCCTCTACGCCATCAAAAACATTTTTGGCAAACTGCCCTTCGACCATAGCCCCTGCTATTTGCACTTGCGCACTATCCTGCCCTATTTTCAGGTCGAGCCCTTGTGTTTTTCTTAGATATTTCAAAAAATAACTCCCTTTTGATTTAAGCAACAAATCGCCCGCTGTGGCTTGCCATTTTTTACCGGACAGTTGCATATAAATACGGTCAAATTCCTTGTAACTCTGAGAAATACCGCTGTATGCCTGAGGCAAGTTATCATCTGTCAAAACCGCTTTTAAACTAATTTTATCGCTTAATTTACCCTCAATTTGCAGATTCAGCCCCGATTGCATCACAAGGCTTTGATTATTTCCGACATTAACACCGCGACTAATATGCCCTTTGGTTTGTAGTCCGTTCAAAGGTTTTTGATCTTTGATTTCGTGATTTTCAAAAAGCGCAATTTTTGTACTATCTCTACTGATTTTATCTTTATCGATAATCCGGTAGGTCTTTCTTAGAAACTCCGGATAAACAAGATATTTCAGTAGCACTCGCGTGTTTTTATAAGTCTCATAATGTTTAAAAACGAGGCTTGCATTGACAAAATCGACTTGATAATTATCTTTATCAATCAAATGATTATCCGCATCAAAAATTTCGAAATAAAAGGGTTGAATACTAAAAGTATCTATTTGTATTTGCGCATTATTTACCCAAACATATTTTGTTTTCAGATTGACATAAGTTTCCTTCTGCCCAAAACTCAGGGAAGTTGCGAAAATGAGGCAAAATAAAAGTATCTTCTTCAAAAATCTGTTTTTAATATAACTGATTTACAAAGATAATATTTTGGTGGAATGAATTAGTAATAAATATTCATCATCCCGAATCAATATTTTTAACAAAATTTTATGTCTTTTATCACAATATTTTACTCAAAAAATCGCTATCTTTATATCATCTAAAAAATAGATAAAAATATGGCAAGAGCATTCTATCGTTACAC
>CAZSBI010000072.1:0-2715 GCA_964604735.1 uncultured Flavobacteriaceae bacterium
TTAAAAATAATAAATTAGCGAAGCTATAACGAAAATAAACGCCTTGATACGCTGTGGTTTTTAGAAGACCGAAGTAGGCGGTTGTTCCGATAAGCCAAAAGCTAACAGCAAACAGCCAACAGCTAACCGCTAACCGCAAACAGCTAATAGCCAACTCCAAACAACCAAAATTCATTTTTCACTCTGAATTATTTTTTGCATTTTTGTAAAATCAAAATAATAACATGCGAATAGGTTACGATGCCAAAAGAATTTTTCATAACAGTACGGGACTGGGCAATTACAGTCGCGATTTAGTGCGAATAATGGCTTCGTATTACGCTGATAATCAGTATTTTTTATACAATCCAAAGGAAGCAAAAATAAATCGTTTGTCTTTGACCGATAATATGATTGTAAGGCAACCTAAAAGCTTTTTTAGCAAATTATTTCCTTCGTTATGGCGTAGCAAATTGGTATTAAACGATATCGAAAATGACCAAATTGATATTTTTCACGGACTAAGTGGCGAATTGCCAATTGGAATTGATCAAAAAACGGTGAAATCGATAGTGACTATTCACGATTTAATCTTTTTGCGTTTCCCGGAATTGTATAAACCCATCGACCGAAAAATATATACTAAAAAATTTAAAAAAGCAGCAGAAATAGCTGATATTGTTGTAGCCATTAGCGAGCAAACTAAAAAAGATATCGTACAATTTTTGCATATTCCGGAAGAAAAAATACAGGTTATCTATCAAGGATGTCATCAAGCGTTTAAACAAGAATACGATGAAACATTGAAGCAGAAGCTTAGAAAAAAGTATCATTTGCCGGAAGAGTTTTTATTAAATGTAGGCACAATTGAAGAACGCAAAAATGTTTTTACCGTCGTTAAAGCCCTCAAAGACAGCAAACACAAATTAGTTATTGTGGGACGCAAAACAAAATATGCCGAACAGATAATTGACTATATCGCAAGACATCAGATGCAGGAACAAATTATTTTTTTAGAAGGTTTGAAATTGGAGGAATTGGCACTACTCTATCAAATGGCAAACATATTTATTTATCCAAGTATTTTTGAAGGATTCGGCATCCCGATAATTGAAGCCTTGTATAGCAAAACCCCTGTAATTACGAACAAGCACGGCGTATTACCCGAAGCAGCGGGTGCAAATTCATACTATTTAGACGATGTGAAAAATGTTGCAGAAATGCGAGCATTAATAGCGCAAGTAGCCTCGAAAGATCATAGCGAAAATATAGCTAAAAGTTATGATTTTGTACAAAAATTTAATGATGACGTGATTGCCGGGCAGTATTTTAAGCTTTATGAAAAGCTATTGAGGAAGGAATCAAATTGATAAATATTTCCGAAAATCTAGACTGTGCACAATTAGCTAATCGAAGGTGAATAAAATAACAATGAAAAGAAAAAAACAACATATAGCTTTTATATATTTTGACGAACGTCATATCATTCCACATTTTATAACACCTGTAAATCAACTATTTAACGACGAATTGTTTGAGGTGGATATACTTACTTATGAAGGCTCGCACGAGTATCTGTTTGAGTTATTAGAAATGCAAAATTTGCCCAAAACCATTGTCAAACAGTTGCCAACATATACATATCGCAAAATATTGAACAAGATAAAAGGCAGAAAAATGCCAAGCTCATTATATCTTTTCAAAAAACACAAGGAATTGTTGTTAAGTTATGATATTTTGGTATTTAATGATATCAATCACGAGTATTTACACCGTTATAAACAAGAAAAATCACCAAAATTTGTATTGCTAATGCACGGTGCCGGCGATGGAGAATATTTGATTGGCGCGCAATACAAAGAAACAATTTCAAAATTCGATTTGATTACTACTTCGGGACAAAAGGTGACTGAATATTTTCAAAAAATGAAGCTAACCAACACACAATTAGCTGTTTGTGGATATCAAAAATTTGATTTGATAAAAAATAAAGCCATTCCGAAGTTTTTCGACAATGACAAACCGGTCGTTTTATACAATCCGCATTTTAAACCGGAATTGTCATCGTGGTATAAATTTGGCGAAAAAATATTAGCATTTTTCTATCAAAATAAGGATTATAATCTCATTTTTGCTCCCCATATTAATCTATTTAACAAGAAAGGATTTTTAGACGAAAGCATTATCGATCCAAAATACAAAAATGCTCAAAACATCCGCGTTGATTTAGGAAGCAAACACTCGGTAAATATGGATTATACACTTGCAGCAAACATCTATTTAGGCGATGTTTCCAGTCAGATTTACGAATTTTTATATAGACCGCGTCCTTCAATATTTATTAATGCGCATAAAATTGAATGGCAAAGAAATCAGCACTACAACAATTGGCATTTGGGACAAGTAATAGACGATTTATCCTCCTTAGAAAATCTATTGGATTCGACCTCAGATTGGCAACAAAATTTTGTTCAAAAACAACAAGAAATGATGTCTTTTACCTTTGATAATTCTTCAAAACTAAGCGCCGCAGAACGAATTGTAGAGGCAATCAAAGAAAAATTGTTGAAATAGCACCAAAAAAGTCGGTTAATTAAAAACAAAATCTTATTTTTGACAAATTTTCATTGATTTAATATGCTAAAGATTGGATTTGTTTATTTTGACGGAATATATTTGATACCTCATTTTTTTGCGTCCGCTGCTGAATTGTATAATACCGAAGGAATTCAAGTT
>CAZSBI010000073.1:0-3838 GCA_964604735.1 uncultured Flavobacteriaceae bacterium
TAGTTGCGTTACAAAATAACTGGCAACATTGTTTCCTAGTTTACATCTTGTGCATAAAAACGACTAATTTCGGTGGCGTTAGATACAAAGTAGTAGTAACCGGACAAACGTGCTTTTACTAATGATGAGCGGAAAATATAACTAGCATCTAAGCCTGTCATTTTTTCATTTCCAATATTTGGCGTTACATCATTATTTACACGAGCATTGTAAAATACATTTTTCCACTCAGGTGCTTGTGAACTATGTGCAAAATGCATATCTATTAAATGTTTTCCTGTAAATTTGAAAGTACTTCCTATCTTGATACCATAATTGGTATAATTTTGTTTCTCACTTTTTCCGAAAGAATTATCGGTAAATAACCCGTTTTTGTATAAACCCTCACGTTGATAAGATGTCATACCGAAACTACCGGCTACAAAGAAGTCGATTTTTTTACCATTTACTTGTATTTGCGCAAATGACTTGATATCATTGCCTAAAAGGTTAAAATCGTAATAGAATTTTTCATCTTCTTTTACTTGTACATTACTATTATTCAAGTTATAAGGATTATTTGTGTATTGATCAATATTCAAAGCATAATCACTTCCCATAAGATCACGCATTTTGGCATAACCTTCGTTTGTATAATTTTTAATGGCAATACCTGCGTTTAAGCTGATATTATCTTTTAAAGCTCTGTCATATATTGAACTGATTGTCATTATTTTATCATCTACACGGTCATCGTACCAAAAATATCTGGCGGCGCCGTTATAGGTTTGATTTATTCTGTATAAGTTATTCCAATCTATTTGACCATTGGCCAAAAATTCTTGTTTTTTGTAGTAAGCCTCTACATCATTTCCTTTGGCTGCCCAATAACTTGGCAAGTAACGGTAGTATGTAGGGTCGGGGTTTGGCGCATTGTAATATTGCAAACGACTGTTTGCCGTACCACCAAATTGGTAACCAAAATTGGTTTGCAAGTTAGAATTGTCATCTATTTTCCAAAAATGTGATAATATTACAGTTGGTTCAAAAATATTTTTGATGCGTGCATTGCGTTGTTCGCCATCTTGGTATCCCCAATACGAGTTGTATTTTGTACCTTTTAAATCGAAAGCTTCCATAGTTTGCGGTGCCGATTTTCCTCTACGATTTGGCGTAGCAAAAGCTGTTAAATTCAAACTGTGTTTGTTGTTCAATTCTTTCTCTACGGCAAAAAACAAACTGTTAGCATCGTAAAAAGAACCTTCAAAATGTCCTTCTTGCGCCCAGCGTCTTGAAGCAGAAACGGCAAATGACCAACCGTTTTTCATTTTTCCGGTGGCGTAGCTGCCCATTAATCGATTGCGATAACTACGATTGGTAGCGGCGTAAGAGAATTTTTTAGTAGCTCTGATTTGCGAGGCTCTCAATACGAAGTTTGTGGTACCTAACACAGTTCCAAAGTTATAATCTGAGGCAGACATTCCTCTATAATCCTCACGATTACGAAGCATATCATTAAGACCACCCCACTCACTCCATTGCGGACGATTGTCATAAGATTTATTCATTTCGATACCATTCATTAGTATGGTAGCATATTTTGAATCTAAACCTCTTAGTTTAAAACGAGCCGAACTAAATTGATAAGAAACCGCTCTGTCAAAAACATCGGACGAGGCTTGCAATAAGCCTGAGATGTTATCTGAACCCGAATTGTCATCGCTGGTGTTTTCATCATCTAAAGTAATAATACCCTGTTCTTCCATATCGGACATATCAGGCATTAGTATGATGTTTCCTAAATCGGCAATTTTATCGGCAACGATTACTATAGGAATTTGTTGTTTTTCAAAACCTTCTTTTGAAATAACTAATACCTGTTCTCCAAGGGGAACAAGATTGAGTTCAAAATAGCCGTCGGCTGTGGTTTTGCGAGATAAATCTGTATGAAGTATTGCTACTTTTACATCACTCATTTTCTTTCCGGAATCGGCATTGATCACAGCTCCTTTTACAGTACCATTTTGTTGTGCATTGGCGGTGTAAAAGAAAACTGATAACACAAGGACGATTAGCATTTTAATGTTTCGCATTGTATTACAATTTTTATTGTTTTTTTATTGCTACAAACTTACACTTTTTTTTGATAAGAATGCTTATTATTTGTCATTTTAGATTGAAAATAAAGGCTGTAAATACTTAAAAATGCTCATCGACTATACATCTTGTCAATACATATACCGTAATTATGAAATTAAAACAGAAATAAATAAACTAAAGCGTTAACAACTTAATAGTTTTGACAAGAAATAAAGACTGAAAATACAGTATTTTTCATATTTTTTTGTCAACTCTGCACAAGCTCTGATTAATCGATAAACTTATAAAACCGGACAAAAAATATTTTTTTTAATATCTACCTAACAAGAATATTTTTTTGTAATTTTGACAATCATCAAAAATTGATTATCAATGAAAAAGATATTAGCATTGGCTTTGATAGCCTTGATTGCATTAAGTTGCGGGGGAAATAAAGCGTCAACTACTACCGCAAAGCAAAAAAATACGCCAACAGGCAGTAAAAAATTTCAAGTACGCACCATTGCGTTCTACAATTTGGAAAACCTTTTTGATATTTATGACGATCCAAATACTCGCGATGAAGATTTTACACCCGAAGGTCGTGATAATTGGACGGCTGAAAAATACCAACATAAATTACACAACTTGGCAAAAGTTTTGGCTGATATCGGCAAAAATGAAACACATACCTCGCCCGCTATTGTAGGTGTTGCCGAAGTAGAAAATCGTCAAGTTTTAGAAGACTTGATAAAAACGCCTCCGCTTGCCGGACAAGCTTATGGCATTATTCATTTTGATTCGCCTGACCGTCGTGGTATTGATGTGGCTTTGCTTTACAAAAAGAAATTTTTTAAACCTATTAATTTTAAAAAATATCCCTTGTTGATTTATGATGATAATACGGGGGAGCGTATTTATACACGTGATCAACTAATTGTTAGCGGATTATTAGATGGCGAAAAAATTCATATTTTGGTTGACCATTGGCCTTCACGTCGTGGTGGCGAAGCGCGAAGCAGACCCAAAAGAATTAAAGCGGCACAATTGAGCAAAAAAATAATGGATTCTATTCAAAATATAGAACCTAATGCCAAAATAGTAATGATGGGCGATCTAAACGACGACCCCAACAGCCCCAGTGTAAAACAAGTTTTAAAAACTACTGCAGACAAAAGTCAAGTGTTTGATGGCGGCTACTACAATGTTATGGGCAACTATTTTAATCGTGGTATTGGCACTTTGGCTTATCGTGATGGTTGGAATTTATTTGACCAAATCATTATTACCAAAGCTTTGTTGAATAAAACTAATGACAAAGAATATCATTTCTGGAAAAGTGGTATTTACAGCAAAGAATTTATGAAAAATCGTAAAGGACGCTATAAAGGCTATCCAAAAAGAACACTTGTAGGCGGACAATTTATCGGTGGTTATAGTGACCACTTCCCTACTTATTTTGTTGTGATTCGGGCTTTGTAGTTCTGGGTTCTGGGGTTCTTAGTTCTTGGTTTTTAGTTCGTGGTACTTGGTGTTGCGTTGTTTGAGGGTTTGAGGGTTTAAGGTACTAAGGTATTAAGGTACTAAGGTATTAAGGTATTAAGGTACTAAGGTATTAAGGTACTAAGGTACTAAGGTATTAAGGTACTAAGGTACTAAGGTACTAAGGTACTAAGGTATTAAGGTACTAAGGTATTAAGGTACTAAGGTATTAAGGTATTAAGGTACTAAGGTATTAAGGTACTAAGGTACTAAGGTATTAAGGTACTAAGGTACTAAG
>CAZSBI010000074.1:0-3200 GCA_964604735.1 uncultured Flavobacteriaceae bacterium
TCTTTGATAACGAAAATATAGGTGGCTATCCCAATAAGCCAAGAGCCAACAGCCAAAGGCTAAAAGCAAAATCAAGAATGCCCCATACATATTAATTCCCAAGATTTCTTGTTTTGGCGCGTATTTTTTGCATTGGCAAAAATCGTGACAAAACATTGAGGAAAGTAGAAAAACCAAGCCCAAATTTCTCTCATTGTTTTATAATCTGAATAATTGATGAATTTTTAATAAAACAACAAAGCATTTTTCTATATATTTGCTACCTGATACATTTACCTGAATTTATGAAAGATAAATCTATAAATATTCCCATAAACAAATGGTCAGAAAACGATCGCCCCAGAGAGAAACTACTCAATAAAGGCGTAAGCGCTTTGTCCGATGCCGAACTTATCGCCATTCTTATCGGTTCGGGAAACAGACAAGAAAGTGCCGTAGATTTGTCTAAACGAATATTGCTGTCTTCAAAAAATAATTTAGATTTGTTAGGTACTTTTTCAATTGAACAACTGACCGAATTTAAGGGTATTGGGCAAGCCAAAGCCATTAGTATTGTAGCAGCTCTCGAAATAGGGCGTAGGCGAAATGTCAGTAAAGCATTGGAAGTGAAGAGTATAAAATCGTCAAAAGATGCTTTTAATATTTTATCGCCGGTATTGTCTGACAAAACCAAAGAGGAATTTTGGGTGGTTTATCTCAAAAAGAATGTCGTTTCGGGTATGGCGCTTATCAGTTCAGGCGGTTTAGATGCCTCGATGGTTGATATTCGTGTTTTGATGAAAAAATTACTCGAAAAAGAAGCAACTTCATTTGTTGTAGCTCATAATCACCCTTCGGGCAATAAGCAACCCAGCGAAAGCGATAAACAACTGACCAAAAAAATATTTGATGCTGCCAATATGTTAAATATCCGTTTGTTGGATCATATTATCGTTGCCAAACAAAGCTATTTTAGTTTTGTTGATAATGGCATTTTATAAGTTTTGGCTGTTTATTTTGCGCCTATCAAACCAATTAATGACTATAAAAATCAGTATCAATATTGCAAATGCCCCTATCGAGTATGCCATTTTCCGGTTAATTATTTTACTTGAATCTATGATTTTAAAATTAAAAATAATATTTATAAGGTTAAAAGGTAAATAAATTAATGCAAATAGAATAGCATAATACTTTGCATAGCCAAATTTTGATATTAATGCGTATAGGGTCGGTATTATGAATAATTCTGCCACAGAAAACAGAAATATTGATATAGCTATTAACGATAAATTTTCTTCACCTATTGTTTCCGGTAGATTAAGCAGAATAATAAACGAAAGAATTGTTAAAACAAAACCAAAGATAATTTTGGAAAAACGCTTGATATATAAAAATGTAAACGTCATAGCCAATATGAAGGCAAATAAAATGGTCAGTAATTGTGGTAGCGTAAGTAAAACAAAATCGGAGAGTGCATCGCTTACGAAATTAGTTTGCTTATTGAGTTGAGTAATTTTAATTGAGTTGATAAAGAAAAAAAATGTTTGCGTAAAGTACCAAAAAATTCCTATGGAAAGCATAAAAAAACTTAGGTATAAAATATTTATTTGTGACGAAATGCTTGATGTTTTACGAGTTGGAACATTCGCTTCTTTTACAAAGTATGATATGATGGTAGAAATAAGCATTAGTGTTCCTGATATGATAAAACCTTGTGAGTAATCACCGTCATTTTGCCGGATATTAATTATAATAGGAGCAATAAAACCACCTAAATTAATCGCTAAAAATGTCATAATTATACTTGCATCTAGCAACTTTTCTTTATTTGAGTAATGTTTGAGTAATCCTGCTAATAAATTAGGAGAGTATAAACCATTTCCTATACCAAGAAGGATAAATCCTAATTGAAAATAGCTTAGATTGTGGTTTGATAATAAAAATATTCCGAGGCTCATCAGTACACCGCCTATTAACATTGATTTTTTATTTCCGATAATCAAATCGCCTAAAATACCACCCAAAAGCATCGTGATAAACATACTGTTTAAAAACCAAGTATAATATTCTCTTGTTTGTTCTATTGTGATTGCAGTGTTATTAGAACGATAAATATAGATAAACAAAAAAGAAAGTAAGCCATAATAAGCAGCCCGTTCAAACAATTTTGAAAAAAGAAAGGGTAGTATTTCGGTACTATGTTGCTGGTTTTTAATCCGGGAAAAAATCATGATATATTTTTTTTATAAACTTTTGTAAAAGTACAAAATATAGATGAATTATCAAATTGGCAATCAAATATATTACTGTCAAATTGTCTATGTTTTTATTGGCATAATTTTTGTTCAAAAATGTATGGATATGATGATTATTTTATTGTAATTTTGCATTTCATTACGGGGTCGACTGGATTTGACAGCAAGATCCTATGACAAGTAAGCATGTCGAGCGTTGGTAGATAGCTCGTAAATCTCATGTATCAAACTATATAAACGGCGAGAATCAATTCGCTCTTGCAGCTTAATCCCGAATCATAGTACGGATTGAGCCACGTTCCGACTAGGTTGGAAGGCGAGAAGTCTCTCGAAAGCCTTGACTTACGGCGTTCGATCAAGGGGCTTCGTAAAAGTAAGTATAGGAAAAGATTTGCTTCGCGTTTTTTCCGAAATTTAAGAAGCTAAGCTTTAAGTAGCCTGTTTGTGGGCAGGTTAAAGTCGAAAAAACAAACACAAACTAAGCATGTAGAAAGCCTGGCGTAGGCTTGTGTGGACGAGGGTTCGATTCCCTCCGACTCCACAAATAAAAAAGGAAGCTTTTGGGCTTCCTTTTTTTATTTTCCGCACGGACATATCTTATCAATAATTAGCATTATAATTAATATTCCATTAATTACAATAGAATCAATCACCCCCCGGCCTACGAGAATTTATCGTAAAATTTGAAGTGAATGGACGTTAAAAACTATCTGTTGTTCGAGCATACGAGAGAGTTGTATAGAAAATAAAGTTTAGTTTCAAATGAAATTGTCAATTGGAATAGAAAGCTTTGTGCGAGTTCAGATAGTTTAGGGAATGAACGAAAAATTTAGATAAATTCTCGTAAGCCTAGCGTTTTTTGTTACTTTTTTGGGCAATGCAAAAAAGTAATGATAAAATAAAAAGGTTATTTTCATAATGTGGTTTTTAGGTTAACACACAGTGAAAATGATAAGCCCGAGC
>CAZSBI010000075.1:0-12167 GCA_964604735.1 uncultured Flavobacteriaceae bacterium
AATAAAAATCAAGAAGAATTAATAAATGTTTTGCTCAGAAATGGGTATATTGACGAAGAAAACTATATAGACTACATATCAATATTCTATGAAGGGAGTTTATCAAAAAATGATTTTCATTTCTTAATAGGAGTAAAAACACAAAGCGAGAACGATTTTGACTTTCCATTACAACAAAAAGAAAATTTAATAAAACGAATTAATGAGTTTGAATTTGAAAAAAAATATATATTGAATTATGATTTATTAGATTTTCTCATAAAATCACCTAAATATCCAACCAGAAAGAAAAAAATATTTTCTCAATTAAGCAATGAATCCGAAATAGCAATAAAGTTTATTGATGGATTTATTGACTATACATCAAACATAGAAAATTTCATAAACACTCTATGTAAAAACTGGGTAAATATATGGAATTATATATCGACAAAATCAAATTTCACGGAAGATAAAATCCAAAAATATTTCAAATTAATTATCGAATACGCAGATGTTAGCGACATAAAGAAAATATTTGCTAATTCTAAAAGTAGCATTTCAGAGAACAAAGACTTTTTGACATTAATTAATGATAGTGATAAATTAAAACAAATAATCAAACAACTTAATGTTAAATTTATTGTTCTAAATGAATCATCACCAGAGGAATTACTTGATTATGTATATGAAAATGATTTTTACGCCTTAACAATTCCTAATATTAAATTCATTTTAAAATATAAGAACCAGCTTAACATAAATGATTTTAATACTAAAAACTACTCATTAATTAAAAAATCAAAACTTGATAATTTGATTGATTATGTAGATGATAATATTGATAAATATATAGCAAATGTTTATCTTAAAATTGAATCGAATATTGCAGAAATAGAAAAAGATTATATTGAAATACTCAATAACGAAAATATATCCGCAAAGAACAAAACAAAGATTATTGAAAAAGTTGAGACTGTAATAAATGATATTAATAATATTAAAGATTGGTATATCATTAAACAGTTGCTTGTAGAATCGAAAATCTTGGCAACTTGGAAAAACCTTATTGATATTTTTCGGAATGAGAATGCTTTTATTCCGGAATTAACAGCTTTTATAAATGTTCCTGCAAATTCAAATAAACTTTCCAATATAAAAATTAAGCAAGATTACCCTGATGAAGAAACTGTAGATGCATTTTTAAATGCCTTGCTTCTAAATGATGATATTGAAAACGATATTTACTCTAAAATATTATCTTCTGTTCCATATATCTATAATTCTTTAAGTTTTGAAAATATTTCTTTTGAGAAAGTAAAGTCATTAATCGAAAATAATAAACTAACTACAAACAACACTAACTACGAGTTGTTAAAGAATAATTTTGAAGATTTAAATATTTTATTGATTGAAAAAAATCCATATAAATTTATATCAGAAATAGAATTATTTGAGCTTGAAAATGATGATTTATTGGCACTTTTAGAATCAAATAAAATTTCAATTCAAATAAAAGAAAAATTAATCAATAATTATGACACTTCAATTTTTACAGTTGATTCAAGCCTTTTAACACAAATTGGAAAATTGCTTTTGGAGCATAGCAATCTTGGTGTTAATAAAAACATAATTATTGCAGTTGGGACAGATAGTAATTTAAATATAGAAAATAAAATTAAACTATTTAACAAATTTAACAAGCACTATCAGAATAAAGATATAGATAGTTTCCTTATTTCATTAGGACAACCATATTCTAATATCACGAAATTAAGGAAAAGACCATTACTTGATTATAATGATTTCAATAAAGAATTGGCTGAGAACTTAAAGCTCAAAAGATATATCTCAAAATTTGAAATTGAAAATAAAAAATTGCAAAAAAAAGGAATAAGAATATCAACTTTTAATAAAAATAAATAACGAAAACAAAATCAGACATAACGCTACTTATTTTAGCTGCCGGCTTGGGTAGCCGTTTTGGTGGTGATAAACAACTCGAAATTGTTGGACAAAACAACGAAACATTAATGGATTATGCCATTTTTGATGCTGCAAAAGCCGGATTTACAAAAGTGGTTTTTGTTATCAGAAAATCCTTCGAAACTTATTTTAAAAGCTATATTTTGCCAAAATATGCAAATCTGATCGAAGTAAACTATGTTTTACAAGAAATAAACGATTTGCCCGGCAATTTTTCAATCCACGAAAACCGCCAAAAACCTTGGGGAACCGGACAGGCTTTGTTATCGGCACGCAACGAAATTAAGAATCATTTTGTTAGTATAAACGCCGACGATTATTACGGAAGAGAGGCTTTTGTAATGATGGCAAACGGATTAAAAAACACCCAAACGAATAAGCAAGCATTGATGATTGCCTACAAACTCAAAAATACCTTGTCTAAACACGGAACGGTTTCGCGTGGCATTTGTCAAGTAGATAAAAATCAGATACTGAAAGAAATTACCGAACACACCAAAATTTTTAGAAAACACAATAAAATATATAGCGCATTAAAAGATGGAACAACTGTATTACTGAAGCAAAATGCAATTACCTCTATGAATTTTTTCGGTTTTTCTCCTGATATTTTTGATGAGATCAACAACTGTTTCAAACAATTTTTATCAAAAAACAGCAATCATTTGTCTGCCGAATTTTATCTGCCTTGGGCGGTTTCAGAATTGAATAAAAATCGTAAAATCGAACTAAAAGTACAAGTAACCGACGAACAATGGATGGGTATGACCTACGAACAGGACAAATCTGAGGTGATTAACAAATTAAAAGCATTAACTAAAACCGGTTTTTACCCTGCAAAACTTTTTAAATGACAAAACAAGAATTGCTACATATTATCAAAGAATTTGTACCTGCCGACAAATTGACAAGCAGTCAAAAATTGACCGCAGGAAACATCAATCATACATATTTGGTCGAGGTAGATAGGGCTTCGGGCACTCAAAAATATATCTTGCAAAATATCAACACGCAAATCTTTAATAATCCGGAAGCTTTACTGAATAATTGTGCGGTTATCAGCAAACATATTGATCAAAAATTGAAAGAAAATCCGAAAATTTACTATCAAAATTTTGATATTTATCAAGCTAAAACCGGCAAATACGGCATTCAATATACCCAAGATTCCTGTTGGCGTTTGCTTGATTATATCGAGGGTAAACCAATCGAAAATGCAGCCTTAACACAAGCGCATATTATTGAGGGCGGTAAAATGCTCGGGCGTTTTCATCAATTATTATCAGACTTAAACACTGAGGCAATTGTCGATACCATTCCGAATTTTCATCATAGCGACAAATATTACGATGCATTTGTTAAAACAGTTGAACAAAAACCGTTTCGCTATAAAGAGACTGCTGATTTTTGTCGCAAATTAGATGCGTATAGCCACTTAATCGATGTCTTTGTACAGATAAAAAAACAAAATATATTGCCTAAAAGATTGGTACACAACGACCCAAAGTTGGACAATATTCTGTTTGACCACCACGGCAAAGCCTGCACGCTTATAGATTTAGATACTTGTATGCAAGGCTATTTGCCTGTCGATTTTGGCGATGCTATCCGCTCCATAACCAATACCGCAAGCGAAAACGAAACAGATCTAAACAAAGTACATTTCGACAGCGAAAAATATCTTTTGTATCGCGATGCTTATCTGTCAGAAGTTCAATCGTTTGCAAGTGAAAAAGAAGTGGAATTCTTACCGTTTTTTATCCAATTAATTACTTATGAGCAAGCGCTAAGATTTTATACGGATTATTTGCAAAATGATATCTATTACCACACAACTTATGATAGACACAATTTTAACAGAGCCCGGGTGCAACTCAAACTGTTAGATGAAATGAGTTTATTTTTCTCAGACAATTAATTATTTTGTCAGAATTGATACATAAATAACCGAGATTTTTCAGTAATTTTGGCAACAAATAAAGTTATTATGCAATTTTCTGAAAAAGACATTCAATTTATTACAAATTACGGACTTTCGACCGAAGAAGTCAATCGTCAAACTGCTATTTTACAAACCGGATTGCCTGCTACGACAGTTTTGTCTGCGGCTAGACCCAAAGACGGTATTCAAGTGTTGAGCGCCGAGCAAGAAACGCAAATGTTAGCTGTTTTTGAAGACGAAAAATCATCGTTTAGTATGCAAAAATTTGTGCCGGCATCGGGAGCAGCCACCCGAATGTTTAAGGATTGGGTATTTTTTCATAACAACTACAAAATAGGGCGTCATTTTTATGAACGATTTGTCAAACAAAATAATTTGGCTGCTTTTCCGGAGGAATTAGACGATTTTTTAGACAGTTTGCCCGGTTTTGCATTTTATCAAGATTTAATGGATGTAATCAAGCAATCGGACACAAGTGTTTTTCAAATGGAAGAAAACGAACAGGCTTGGTATTTTATACATTATATTTTAAGCGACGATGGATTGGCTTATGCGCGTCAGCCTAAGGCTTTCTTAAAGTTTCATCGCTATGGCAAAAAAAGCATTACTGCCTTAGAAGAGCATTTGAAAGAAGCCGAAGTATATGCGCAAGGCAAAAATGAAATCCCCGAAGTGCATTTTACCATTTCGCCACAACATTTGCAAGCTTTTTCTGCTTTGACAAACCAACTGCAAGAAAAGTATCAGGTCAATATTACTTATTCATTCCAAAAGCCTGAAACAGACACGGTTATGATTTACAAAGACAATGACGAAATTGTTCGAGACAATCAAAATCAAATCGTTTTCCGCCCGGGAGGACACGGCGCATTGATTGATAATATTCAAGATTTAGATGCCGATATCATTTTTGTAAAAAATATTGACAATTTGCAAAAAGGCGAAAAACAAGCTGACACACTCAAATTTAAAAAGATTTTAGCGGGTTATTTAATGCAAATTATGCAAGAAAATAAAGCACATTTAGAAAAACTTCGCGATGAAAAACCTATTCACGACGAGCTAAAAGCTGTTGAGGATTTTGCACGTAATAAAATGAATATCAATTTCATAGAAGGCTACGACAGCTTAAACAACAGCGGTAAAAGACAATATTTAGCCTACAAACTCAATCGCCCTATTCGCATTGCCGGAATGGTAAAAAACACCGGCGAACCCGGTGGCGGTCCTTTTTGGGCAGCCGATAAAAACGGACTTAAATCATTGCAAATTGTAGAAAAAGCACAAATTGATTTATCCGATGCACAACAAAAACAAATCTTAGAACAAGCTACACATTTCAATCCGGTCGATTTGGTACTCAGTATCAAAGATTTTGAAGGTAAAAAGTTCGATTTGAAGGAATTTATCAACGAACAAGCGGCATTTTTATCCGAAAAATCCTATCAAGGCAAGGCGGTCAAAGTGTATGAACGTCCGGGATTGTGGAACGGCGCAATGGACAATTGGAATACTATTTTTGTCGAAGTGCCCATCAGTACATTTAGTCCGGTTAAAACCGTTGTAGATTTGCTCAAACCGGAACATAACTAAGCCCGTTTGTAATCTAAATATTGATAAAATAATATGAATCAAAAAGACCTTTTTGGGCGCGCCCTATACGATTATTGGTTTGACAACAAGCCCGAAGATATGCTCACGTGGACAAACCTGACCGATAAGGAAACTTTGCCAACGCAATATTTGTTCAGAAAATTTGACGAAATGCCTTTGCCCGAACAATCTGCCCTGCAACTTTCAGAAGGAAAAATCTTAGATGTCGGTGCAGGAAGTGGTTCGCATAGTTTGTGGCTGCAAGAAAACGGTTTTGATGTTACCGCCCTCGATTTTTCGGATTTTGGTCAAAAAGTATTGAAAGCACGCGGTATAAAAAATATTATTTATTCCGATTTTTTCGAACTCAAAAACAAACAATACGATACAATATTATTTCTGATGAACGGTGTCGGAATTATGGGTAAAGCCATTTATGCCGACAGATTTTTCAAACAAATCGACGCTTTATTAAGCACTGACGGACAAGCATTTATACATTCGTCAGACTTAAAATATCTTTACAAAACCGCAGGCGGATACAATATGCCCAAAGAGGGTTATTATGGCGATTTGCAATTTTATGTTTCCTACAAAAACCAAGTAGAAAGCTTTGAATGGACCTATATAGACGAGCAAACCCTAAGCATATTTGCTGTTCAAAACGGATTTAATGCCTACAAAGTTGCCGAAAGCGAATACGGCGATTTTTTGCTTCGCATTTGGCGGAAATAATTTGTTGTTTCTACAACCAACCTTCACGATCCAAACTGCGATATTGAATAGCTTCGGCAATATGATGACTTTCAATATTTCTGGCATTGTCCAAGTCGGCAATAGTGCGCGATACTTTGAGTATTCTATCGTAGGCACGTGCCGAAAGATTGAGTTTCTCCATCGCGTTCTTTAACAAATCGAGTGAGGCTTTGTCAAGTTTACAATATCTTCTAATCTCTTTGCTGTTCATTTGTGCATTGTAGTGTATTTTATGGTTATCGGCAAAACGTTTGCTTTGTAATTGTCGCGCTTTAATGACGCGTTCGCGAATAACACTACTGGGTTCTCCGCGCCTTTCGTCTGATAGTTTATCAAAAGGTACCGGATTTACTTCAACGTGAATATCAATACGGTCAAGCAAGGGACCCGAAATTTTGTTCAAATATCGTTGCATTTCCATAGGTGACGAAGTCATACGGCTGTCGCCATCGTTAAAATATCCGGAGGGACTCGGATTCATACTGGCAACTAACATAAAGCTGGCGGGATAAGTGACCGAAAAACGGGCGCGTGAAATATTGACTTCCCTATCCTCTAAGGGCTGACGCATTACTTCGAGTACGGTGCGTTTAAACTCAGGCAATTCGTCTAAAAACAGTACGCCGTTGTGTGCTAACGAAATTTCGCCGGGTTGCGGATAACTGCCTCCGCCTACCAAAGCGACATCAGAAATAGTATGATGCGGACTACGAAACGGACGCTGACTAATAATGCCGTGTTCACTTTTGAGTTTGCCGGCTACCGAATGAATTTTGGTAGTTTCGAGTGCTTCTTGCAATTCCAAAGGGGGCAAAATGCCCGAAATGCGTTTGGCAAGCATTGTTTTACCACTGCCGGGAGGTCCAATCATTATAATATTATGTCCGCCGGAGGCAGCAATTTCCAAACATCTTTTAACGGTTTCTTGCCCTTTGACATCGGCAAAATCGAATTCCGGAATGGCTAATTGTTGGTAAAAAAGTGCTTGCAAATCGACGGTTTCGGCAACAAGTTGTTCTTTGCCTTCGAAATGATGAATGAGATCTAAAATATTTTCGACCCCAAATACTTGCAGTCCATCGACAATGGCGGCTTCTTTGGCATTTTGTTTGGGCAGAAAAATACCTTCAAATCCATCTTCTTTGGCTTTAAGTGCCATTGGCAAAGCGCCTTTTATAGATTGCAAACTGCCATCAAGTGACAATTCGCCCATAATGAAATATTTTTCGATATCGGGGGCTAAAATCTGTCCAGTTGCTACCAAAATACCCATAGCAATGGTCAAATCGTAGGCGGAGCCTTCCTTGCGCAAATCGGCAGGAGCCATATTAATAATGAATTTTTTTCCGGGCATTTTGTAGCCGACGTTGTTCAGAGCGGCAGAGATTCGGTAGCTGCTTTCGCTTACAGCTTTATCGGGAAGTCCTACTAAGTGATAGCCGATTCCTTTATCGACATTTACTTCTACGGTTACGGCGTGTGCATCGATGCCATAGTTGGCAGCTGCATAAATTTTTGTGAGCATAATACAATAGTTTTGGCGTTGATTAAAAAATTATTACGTGCTTTGATGCTGCAAAGTTAATAAAATATTTTTAAATAAAAAATGATAACTCATTATCAAGAAGATATTTAGAAAATTATGTTGAATGAAAAGCTTATTCCTTTTAAAAAATTATGCTCTTGACATAAATCACTTCAAAATCGAAATAAATTCAGTAAATTCGCTACTAAATTCAATAAAATTATAGCATTATGAAAAAAATATTTTTCGGAATAGCCCTATTTGCCATAGCAAGTATTTCGGCTCAAAATAAAGATAAAGCCACTTTTAAGGTTTATGACAAAGGACAAGTGTACTATTATAACACTATTTTAAAAGATATTAATGCCGAAGAAGCTAAAAAATCGAAGCCAAAAGCATATAAAAGATTTAAAGCCGATGTGTCCGATATGCAGTTTCCAACAGATATATCCAAATACAAAGCAGAATGGCACAATCCGCCATTATCACAAGGAAATACCGGAACTTGTTGGGATTTTTCGACTACTTCGTTTTACGAAAGTGAAGTATATCGTTTGCAACATAAGAAGGTAAAAATTTCGGAAGCATTTACATTTTATAACGAATACATTTTACGCGCCGAAGAATTTGTGCGTACACGAGGTACTTCTTTATTTGCACAGGGTTCGGAAGGAAATGCCTTAGCACGAATTTACAAAAGATTTGGAGCAATGCCTTGGAATGTTTACAATGGTTTGCAAGGACGAAAATTTCATACACATAAAAAAATGTATCAAGAAATGAAAGCTTATTTGACTTCGGTTAAAGAAAGTAACGCTTGGAATACCGAAGAAGTTGTAGCAACAATTAAAGCTATTATGCATCATCATATTGGTACACCGCCTGCAAAATTTGAAGTAGATGGTAAAACATATACGCCTAAAACATATTTAAAAGACTATTTGAAAATCAATCCGGATGATTATGTCGAAATTCTTTCCTACAAACAAGAGCCTTACTACACAAAATGCTCGTATGATGTGCCTGATAATTGGTGGCATTCAGAAGAATATTATAATGTTCCGCTTGATGTATTTATGAAAATTGTCAAAAAATCTATCAAAAAAGGCTATACAATGAGTATTGGCGGTGATGTATCAGAAGCCGGATTTGTAAACGGTTATGGCGAACCACAAGTGGCTTTTGTCCCCGATTTTGATATTCCTTCGGCTTATATCAATGACGATGCTCGCCAGTTTCGTTTCTCCAACGGTTCAACCACAGACGACCACGGAATGCACTTGGTAGGTTGGCAAAAGGTAGATGGAAAATATTGGTTTTTAATCAAGGATAGCAGTTCGGGTTCTCGCAACAATCCGGGCTCTAAACAATTTGGTTACTATTTCTTTTCAGAAGACTATATCAAGCTAAAAATGATGGGATTTACCGTGCATAAAGATGCCGTAAAAGAAATTTTGAAGAAATTTAAAAAATAGTTTATTCTGATTTTTTTGAAATCATAAATTTAGATTGACTGATTATCTGCCCTTCTTTATTTACAGTAGTAGCAAGATAATATCCGTTTGCTAAATGTGCTATTTTTATGTCTTTTTTTGAACTAATCAATACGATTTTTCCCAAGCTGTTTGTGATATAGATTATTTCATTTTCCGAAATATTAACGTGAATAAATTGAGATGCCGGATTGGGATAAATAACAATGTCTTTTTCAAAAAACACATCTGTATATGACAATGTTTGGATATTAAAATAATACAATCCGGATATAGCATTGTGTCTTTCTGCCGATATATAATACTCGTTTGCACTATAAGCTGCAATACCTTCGATTTGTTTTGAATAACCCATCGGCACTTGTACAACAGTTTTCTCTACACTTCCGTTGGAAAATAATCCGTTAGAAAAACCTGCGAGTTTTACAATAAACGCTTCCGAATAGGTATAACCCGTCAAAACAATATCATTAGTTTGACTGTTATAAGTAGCGTCTGTAATTAGACCTTGCGGATTAAAACTGTCTATTTGCGTAGCCGAATAGGTGCCGGGGATATTAGGAATTGCGTATATATTTGTTCTGCCATCTCCCCAATTTTTAGTAAAAACATACAACTGATTATTGTAGGCTATCAATGCTTCGGCATCAAAATTTGTTCTGTATAATTGTGAGGAGAAATTGGTTTGATCGGCGTAGCTAAAATATATTATTTCGGCATTGACACTACGCATGTTTAAAAAATCGGAAATGCTTATTCTGTATATTTTTAAATCTGTACGATTGCCTCTATTATTACCAAAATCGCCTATATAAATATATGTGTCATCTGCACAAATAGCTTCCCAATCCGTATTTGTTGCATTGTTTACAGGAACCGAGCGTATGATATTGCCGCTTGTAGGGTCAATTTGGTATAATTCGGCATCGCTTCCCGAATCGTTGATTGTAACAAGTGTATTGTTGACAAACAACAAACCCGAAGTTTCTTCAACATCAGTAGATAAAGCTGTTGAAAGGTTGAGTTGTTGTCCGGAAATATGGAAAGTAATAAGAAGTAAGATATATTTAAAATCTATTCTAGACATAGGACAAAGATAGTTTCTTTTGTTAACAAATATCGGAAAAATCACGTATTTTTGTAAAAAAAATGATGGAATGATTGTAGATACGCATACACATATCTTTGTAGAAGAATTTGACGCCGATTTGCACAAAACTATTGAACGCGCCCAATATGAAGGCGTCGAAAAGTTTGTGTTGCCCAATATTGACAGTAGTACTATTGCAAGACTTAAAAAAACAGTAAACGATTATCCCGATGAAATGCTCCCTCTAATGGGCTTGCATCCGACAAGTGTAAAGGAAAATTATTTGGAAGAATTGGCTATTGTCAAAAAAGAATTAAACGAATCGAAATACTATGGTATTGGCGAAATTGGAATAGATTTGTATTGGGACAAAAGTTTTATCAAACAACAACAAGATGCTTTTCAAACACAATTGCAATGGGCAAAGCAATATAAATTGCCTGTAAGTATTCATATTCGTGATGCTTTTGATGAAGTTTTTGAAATAGTTGAACAAGAACAATCTGCCGATTTGCGCGGTGTTTTTCATTGTTTTACAGGCACGCTTGAACAAGCCAAACACGCTGTCGATTTAGGATTTTACTTGGGTATTGGAGGCGTTGTTACCTTTAAAAACGGCAAAATTGATCAATTTTTGAATCAGATTGCTCTCGAAAACATCGTTGTAGAAACCGATGCGCCTTGGCTGTCGCCAACACCATATCGTGGCAAACGCAACGAACCGGCTTACATTAAATTAATAGTTAAAAAATTAGCCGAAATATACCAAATGAAAGAACACGAATTGGAATGTATGATTTACCATAATTCGATGGATTTGTTTAATTTTGAGTAAGCAAAGATGCAAATTTACTTATCTGCATCTCTCATTTTTAATTAATAGTTTCAATTCTTTTATACTTGGCAAAAACCAAGAACCAAAAACCAAAAAAACGCTACAAAATATTAAGCATCTGTTCTTTGATTTTTTCTAACTCATCTTTCATTTTAACCACCAATTGTTGCATTTGACTGTTGTTCGATTTTGAACCAATCGTATTGATTTCGCGCCCCATTTCTTGTGATATAAAAGCCAATTTCTTGCCTTTGGCAACGGTTTTTGTTTCAAACTCTTGTCTAAAGTATTGCAAATGACTGTTTAGTCGCACTTTTTCTTCGTTGATATCCAATTTTTCGAGATAATAAATCAATTCTTGTTCAAATCGGTTTTGGTCCACATCAATTTTTAGTTTAGATAATGCTTCGTGCAAGCGTGTTTTTATCTCTTCTACCCTAGCCCCGTCAATTGCTGCAATTTGATCTAAATATTGCTGAATATTATCTAAATTAGCCAACAAATCTTTTTCAAGTGTTGCGCCTTCATCTTTTCTATATGTAATCATTTTGGCTATTGCCTCATCAATGACTTTGCGCACCTTTTGCCATTCCGCTTCATCTAAATCTTCTTTTTTATATTGCAACACATCGGGCAAACGCAAGGCGGCTACCAACAATTGTGTTTCGTCGGCATTGGGTTGCACTGCCTTTAACTGTTGTAAGTAATTATTTAGAATTCCGGTATTTATCTGATTTTTAGGCTGATCGACAAGCGACTCTATTGTCAATTGAAAATCAATTTTTCCTCGTTTTAACTGATTAGCAATTAATTTGCGTATTTCAGATTCTTTTTCGCGATAAACGGAAGGAATACGTGTTTTTAAATCGATGTTTTTGCTGTTTAACGAACGTATCTCGACCATAATGCTTTTGTCATCGATATGAAATTCGGCTTTGCCGTAACCTGTCATTGATTGTATCATAATT
>CAZSBI010000076.1:0-7430 GCA_964604735.1 uncultured Flavobacteriaceae bacterium
CTATGCGTTTTGTAGAATATGAAGTTGCAACCAGATATAAAAAAATAAGTCCGCTCGAAATTAGAAGACAATTAAAACAAGTGCAAACTTCAATATTAAGAGATAAATCCACCAATAAACTATACGCATTACCGTCAAAAATACAAGAAGATGCTTATAAAATACTTCAACTATATGATATAAAACACACTACCACCCCTTACGAAATAAAATAGCATTTGTAGTGCCTACAAAAAATATTATGTAGCTGTAAATCAACGTCTTAACTTAAAAAATGTGCGAAGTCAGGAATTTTTGCCGCTAATCAATCTGATTTACTACTTATTAATTAGCTTTCTCTTGCGCCTGAATAGCCGTCAATAGTATGGTATTATACACATCGGCTACGGTACAACCGCGACTCAAATCGTTGACGGGTTTATTCAATCCTTGTAACATAGGCCCGATTGCCAAGGCACCGGTTTCACGTTGTACGGCTTTATAAGTATTGTTTCCTGTATTTAGGTCGGGAAAAATTAAAACGCTGGCTTGTCCTGCTACTTCTGAATTCGGCAGTTTGCTTTTGCCTACTTTCATATCGACAGCGGCATCGTATTGAATAGGACCTTCAATTAAGATATCGCTTCTGAGTTTTGTAACAATTTCGGTAGCGGCACGCACTTTTTCCACATCCTCACCTTTACCTGAGGTGCCTGATGAATAAGATAACATAGCCACCTTGGGCACAACGCCGAATTTACAAGCAGAATCGGCTGAGGCAATAGCAATTTCTGCCAATTCCTCTGCATTCGGGTTCGGATTGATAGCGCAGTCGGCAAAAGCGGAAACTCTATCGGGTAAACACATAAAAAATACTGATGAAACTATTTTAGCATCCGGCTTTGTTTTGATTATTTGTAAAGCCGGTCGAATAGTATGTTGCGTAGTATGCGCAGCACCTGACACCATACCGTCGGCATCGCCTAATTGCACCATCATTGTACCAAAATACGACACATCTTTGATCAAATCTCTTGCTGTTGTTTCCGTCATACCCTTGTGCTTACGATATGCTAACAATTTTTCGGCATAAACCTCAGCAATATCGGCAGTATTCGGATCGATAATAGTTGTTTTTTTACAGTCTAAATTAATACCGTTTATTTTCACCAAATTACATATGGTTTTCCTGTCACCCAAAAGTACAATATCAACCAATCCGCCTGACTGAATACGACAAGCTGCTTTTAAGATTCGTATATCTGTTCCTTCGGGCAGGACAATCGTTTTGCGTTCTTTTGAAGCAGTTTCTTCAAGATTGTACAAAAACATTGATGGTGTCATCTTTTTACTTTCGTACTCAATCAATTTATCCAAAATAGTTTTAACATCAATATGTTTTTTAAACAAACTAATTGATTTCATAATTTTGCGCACATCAAAAGGATTGATTTTAGGTTTTAAATCGGCAATTTGCGCAGATGCTTCAAAAGTATTAGGTTTGATAACCACAATCGGAATGGTTGTAGCAATACCTTCAATCAATTTTAAAATAGATTTTTCAGGTACAATACCACCTGTTAGAACCATACCTGAAATATTTGGATAGGCATAACTTTTATCGGCTTGAATGGCGCCTAAAATTAAATCGGCTCTATCGCCCGGGGTAATCACTACCGATTTGTCACGCAAGCGGGTAAGGTAATGACGCAATTGCATAGCCCCTACCTCGTGATATTTTACCGGTTTTTCCAGATAGTCCTCGCCAAACAAAACTTTTCCGTTAAAATGATTAAGTACATCGCGCATACTGGGTTTAAGCAAATTTTCATCGCGTGGTACTGCCGACACGTAAGTATCTTTTCCGACTAACTTTTTAAGTTCGGTTTTTAATTTTTTTATATTTTTCGGTTTAATTTTATTGGCGATAATAGCCGGTATAGCCACACCTTCATCTTTAAAACTCTCGTAGGCTAATTTTATATTGCCCAAATACTCTTCAAATGATTTAGAAATGCCACTTGATACCAATATTGTCGGAATGGATAAATTTGAAGCCAAATTAACATTTAACTCAAACTCAATCATACTGCCTTCTCCCGAGAAATCACTACCTTCGAGCAAGATAAAATCATATTTTTTCTCGAGTTTTTTATATTTTCTGATGATTATATCCAGTATTTTTGCTTCCTGCCCTTTGTTCATCAATTTTATCAATTCGCTACGTGTAAAACCATAAGCTTCATCGTAAGTAAGTTCCAGATTAAAATGTTTGATCATTGTAAGGATATGATTGTCTTTTGAATCGCCCTTATAATCGTCAATTACCGGTCTAAAATAACCAACTTTTCCTTTTCTGATAAGCAATTCGTTCATCAATCCAATGCTAACCAATGACTTACCGCTGTGAGATTCTAACGTTGCAATATATACTGCTTTATTCATCATAAAATAATTAAAATTGTAAGACAAAGGTACTTTAATTATCTATTACAAAAATGATTTTTTGATGTTTTTTTTCATAAAAAAAACTCCGATAAAATCGGAGTTTATGATATATTTACAATAAATTAACTTTAGTGCGTATCTGCATCTAAATAATTTGGTGTGCCATCACCATCAGAATCATCATTAGTTGGGTCACCATCACCGTTGGCATCTTCATCTTTGGTTAATACACCATCGTTATCATCATCCGTATCATAAATGTTTGGTGTTTTATCTTCATCTGTATCATCATTGAACGGGTCGCCGTCTGCATCTAAATCTTCGTCTATATTCTTTACTAAATCATCATCTGTATCATCATTAACAACAAAAGTTTTAAATGAAAAAATCATCGGAGAATACGAAGTAAGAATCGTTGATTGATAAGAATCATAATAACCTAAGCCCGAAGGTGTTATCAATATGCCTGCACCATAATCAGAAAAAGTAACTGTACCGTCACCATTGTCTGAATATGTACCCGTTTTAAATCGTGGTATAACTTCTTTCCAAGCAGTAATAACAGACAATAAATTAAACCAATTAGGAATATTATCCGTATTTGCATCAAAAACTTCACCGGTAAGAATCCGCCCTTTGTATGACACAAGCACTCTATCCATTTTTGTAATTTCTTTATTTGTTCCTTCTCTTAACGGAATATAATACAAGTCGTAATGCAAATCATCTACTTTTGGGTCAACCACATCAATAGTTTGTAAATTAGCATCATCCCAAATAGATGTATGAGATCCTGCGGGGTCAATAGTGTCAAAAGTAACATTATATTGCGCATCTACCGTGTAGTAATGCGTTTGCATATAATGCATAATAGAATCTTTTTCTTTGTTATTGTATTGTTCTGTTCTATCACGCGGAGGAGCTATCTCATTAGGTTCATCATCTTTACAGCTTGAAGCTGAGAGAAAAAACAACAAAGAAATCAGGGCTAAAAATCTATATTTCATAATTCTAAAATTTCATTAAACGGCATCAAAAATTATACCGAAATTTATGAGCGCAAGATACAATTTTTATTTATTTTTGCATTAGCTTTAACAAAGATTTAATTTTTATGCGTATTGATAAATTTTTATGGGCAGTTCGTTTTTATAAAACAAGAAACATTGCTGCCGATGCTATTAAAAAGAACCACGTTCGACTTAATGGCATTACTGCCAAACCGTCAAAAGATGTGTTCGGAGGCGATGAACTCATCATCAGAAAAAATCAAATTGATTATAAAATTTTGGTTTTAGATATTCCGAAAAGCCGTGTGGGCGCTAAATTAGTGCCGCAATTTATTGATGATGTTACACCAAAAGAGGCATTTGCCAATCAAGAATTATTAAAAGATGCTAAAAATTATTATCGTAAAAAAGGCACCGGACGCCCAACTAAAAAAGACAGACGTGATATTGAAGGATTTGTGAGAGATGACGAATAATTAATCACCAAAAGCTAACAGCTAACAGCCAAAAGCTAACAGCTAACAACCAACAGCCAAAAGCCAAAACTAATGATACCAAAAGCAAAAAAATACCACATACACTCAAAAAACACGAAGACATTCGTATAGATAATTACTACTGGCTTAACGATAGAGAAAATCAGGAGGTCATTCAATATCTAAATGATGAAAATGCTTATTTTGAAGCAAAAACGAAACATTACAAAGATTTTGAAAAACAATTATTTGACGAATTAAAATTGCGTATCAAAGAAGATGATGAATCTGTACCTTATTTTGAAAACGGCTATTTTTATCAAACCAAATTCAAAAAAGGTAATGAATACCTAATTTACTACAGACATAAAACGCTTGATGCGCCCGAAGAAGTTATTTTTGATGAAAACAAAATGGCAGAAGGGCACGCATATTACAAATTAACGGGTATTGAAATCAGTCCAAATAATCAATTGGCTGTTTTTGGCGAAGACACAAGTGGAAGACGTCAATATAGCTTGAAAATAAAAAAACTAAGTGACGGCAAAATATTAGAAGACTGCATTAAAAACACTACGGGAAGTGCTGTTTGGGCAAATGACAACAAAACACTTTTTTACACCAAAAAAGATCCGGAAACCCTACGAGCTTTTCAGATTTACAAACATATTTTAGGCAGTCACCCCGACAGTGATCAACTCATTTATGAAGAAAAAGATGAAATGTTTGATGTATTTGTCAGCAAAAGCAAAAGTAACAAATACATTTATATCGCTTCGTTTAGCACATTGACAACAGAGTACAGATATCTAAATGCCGACCATCCAAATAATGATTTTATCGTTTTTGCCAAACGACAACGCGGAATAGAATACAATTTGTTTCATCGCGACAAGGATTTTTACATCATGACTAACAAAGATGGCGCAAGCAATTTCAAATTGATGAAAACCGCCGATAATGCCACCGAAATGACACATTGGCAAGAGGTAATTGCCCATCGCAAAGATGTTTTGATTGAAGATGTCGAAATATTTAATACATTTATCGTTCTTCAAGAACGCAACAACGGACTCAACCGTTTACGCGTTTTTGACACAGAAACCGATTATTATATCAATTTTGACGAAGAAACCTATACATTATATATGTCATACAATCCGCAAATGGATAGCAACAGTTTTAGATATGTCTATAACTCTATGACAACACCCTCGTCGGTTATTGAATTTGATATTAAAACGCAAACCAAAACGGTACTCAAAGAACAAGAAGTGCCGGGCAGTGTGTTTGACAAAAACAATTATCAATCAGAAAGAGTTTGGGCAACAGCCCGCGATGGCAAAAAAATACCCGTTTCATTAGTTTATCGCAAAGGAATGAAACGCGACGGAAATAATTCATTATTGCTCTATGGATACGGCTCCTACGGTATTACCGTCGATCCGGGATTTAGCACTACCCGCCTCTCTTTACTCGACCGTGGATTTGTTTTTGCCATTGCACACATCAGAGGCAGCGAATATCTAGGACGCAAATGGTACGAAGACGGCAAATTTTTACACAAAAAAAACACATTTTTCGATTTTATTGATGTAGCAGAATACCTCATTGAACAAAAATATACCTCAGCCGAAAAGCTATCGGCAATGGGTGGCTCAGCAGGCGGTTTATTGATGGGTGCCGTAATGAACGAACGACCGGATTTGTTTCACAATATAGTAGCGCAAGTGCCTTTTGTCGATGTTCTAACAACTATGCTTGACGATAGTATTCCTTTGACCACAGGCGAGTATGACGAATGGGGAAACCCCAATGAGAAAAAGTATTATGATTATATGAAATCATATTCTCCTTATGATAACGTTGAAGCAAAAGATTATCCAAACTTATTGGTTACCACCGGATTACACGATTCGCAAGTGCAATATTGGGAGCCTGCAAAATGGGTTGCTAAGCTACGCGAACTCAAAACAGACAATAATTTACTCTTAATGCACACAGATATGGAAAGCGGGCATGGCGGTGCTTCGGGCAGGTTCAAATCGCTAAAAGACACCGCGAGAGACTATGCTTTTATCATTGAAAACAGCAAATAATGGCGCAAAACAGCAATTGGCAAATGATTAAAGATTATCTTCATTTTTGGTGGCGGTCGGGCAATGCGCACGCCTTACACTCGCCGTTTATGTACGCATTAGCCACTAAATGTTTTTATGACAAAACAAAATACGCCGATTACAAACAACTCAAAACATATCATAATCAATTAAAACAAAACCGACAAACAATTGTCGTTGACGATTTGGGTGCAGGGTCAAGAAAATTAATATCAACCAAAAGAAAAATAAGCGATATTTCCAAAGTTGCAGGCAGCAATCTCACCGAGATGAAGCGTCTGTACAGACTGTCGAAATATTTTGCACCAAAACATATTTTAGAGCTAGGTACTTCCTTGGGAAAATCTACTTTTTCCTTAGCACTTGGCAATCCGGATGCTACAATAATAACAGTAGAAGGCGATAAAAACATAAGCAAAATAGCGCGTAAACAATTTGAAGTATTCGGTGTGCAAAACACACAATTTATCACCCAAGATTTTGATAAATATTTAGACGAATTATACAAAACCGGACAACAATTTGACATGATTCTTTTAGACGGCAATCACCGCTTTGAACCTACTGTAAAATATTTTGAAAAACTACTCAAACACATCCATAATGACACGGTAATTATAGTTGATGATATTTATTGGTCAGCCGAAATGAAACAAGCATGGCAAAGATTAAAGGCACATAAAGAAGTGAGACAAAGCATTGATACTTACCACTTTGGCATGCTATTTTTTAGAAAAGAACAATTTAAAGAAGATTTTATTATCCGATTATAAAAAAAAGTGTAATTTTGTGTCATTCTAAATAATTTTTATCATGAGCAAATCAAATCGACCTACACCAAAAGATATTGAAATAACTTTAAGTCCAAAAAAAACTATCGTCAGCAGAACTGACGAAAAAGGTATTATTCGTTTTGTGAATGACTATTTTATGGAAATTGCCGGTTACAAAGAAAACGAATTAGTTGGATTTTCTCACAACGTAATACGTCACCCTGATATGCCAAAAATTATTTTTAAATTACTTTGGGACGAACTAAAACAAGGCAATGACATGCGTGCCATTGTTAAAAATCTGGCCAAAGACGGACGTTATTACTGGGTAATCACTAATTTTTACACCTTATACGACGACAACAAAAATATCATTGGCTACTATGCACGCAGTAAAGCAGTGCCACAGTTTGTGAAAGAAGAAGTTGTAAAACTATACGAAACTTTAATAGTAATTGAAGAAAATGAAGGAATGAAAGCATCTGAAAAATACGTTTCAGACTGGCTGACACTAAACAACACTACTTATCAAGACTATGTAGAAAGTTTATTTGGCGGTGATAAAAAATTAATCGAAGATTATTTAAAATCAGAAGTATCTGACACTGATTTGTCCGGCTGTAA
>CAZSBI010000077.1:0-2928 GCA_964604735.1 uncultured Flavobacteriaceae bacterium
TCTATGATAAACTCATTGTTTTTGATCAAAAATTATTCCTGTTAATGTCTGATGGAAGTGCTTACGAACTGCAAAAGAATGCTTTAATTAAACACAAAGCGCTAATGGGAAAAACAAATCAAGAAATTTGGATACAAAAAACAGGAAGAAATGCTTTTGCGCTAAAAGCAAGTCCTTGTCAAAATATTTGTCAAAATGCAAAGTATAACAGCGAAATCGGTTCAATAACGCTATCCGGTGGCACAACAAATCGTATTTTTGTCTGTATTGATAAGTACAATAATACAAAACCTGTCAAAATTAACAGAATTATCAGTAGTAGTCATAGTCAATTTAAAAAAGAATTGCTAACTTTACCCGAAGACACTTATACATATATTAAGAATGATTATAAAATACACAATAATCATATATATTATGTAAAAGTTGATGAAAAAGGTTTTAGAATTATTAACAAACAATTATAGTCATATACATTAATATATTAGCAACAGGTTATGAAAAATATTTTTACTTACATATTCGTCCTAATAACTAGTTTGTCATTTGCGCAAATCAGTAGCATACAAGTTATCAGAAATGCCAATAATTTTTTAAATGCCCAATGGACAGTAAGTGCAAATAACATTACAACCGGCGCTTATACCTCGCAGTATTCTTGCAGCGATGCCACAAATAAGTATGTAAGAACACCTGATTGGGTCAATGATCTTAACGATACCCATAAAACTTCAATTCCGTACAAATGGGGTGGTTTTTCCAGTTTAAGCGGCTTTATAGATGGTATTGCCAACGGAAAATATGCAGGCGATATCCAAACCCGACATCCTGACAATACTTCCCAACACTACTATTGCGGCACATCAGCAGCAGTAGGTTTAGATTGTTCAGGCTTTACCAGTCGCTGTTTTGAACTTAGCAGTCATATCTCTACATACGGAATGGCACACAACAGTAATATGTTTGGTTTTTACAACTCATACAACGATGCACAACCCGGCGATATAGCAAATAAATCAGCAAGCCATGTGCGTCTTATTGTACATATCAATGCCAATGGCACCCTTAATACTATTGAAGAAGGCAGCGGCGGCGGACTTTGGTGTGTTTTTCCGGCTACTTATTCTGCTTCTGCTTTATTAAATGCTAATTACCAACCCCAATACTATAATAATATGACGCATGACGGGGAAACTGTTCCGGAAAATGACGAATGCACTAATGCCATATCATTATTAAGTCATTCAAATTGTCAACAAACTGCCGGTTCTTTAATGGGTGCAACTGCCGACGCGCAAGGACTTGGCTCTTGTGACACTTATACAGGTTCAGACAGCGGAAAAGGCGTATTTTATTCATTTTTAGCTACCGAAACAACGCATACAATAACCGTAACACCAACTACAACTGATACAGACCCTGTTATTGTGGTTTACTCCGGCAATGATTGCAATAGTTTAACTGAAATGACTTGTATGAACGCTACCGGTATCAATTCGCAAGAGCAAATCATTTACAGCAATTTTACTGTTGGGCAAAGATATTTTGTGCGAGTATATCATTATGGGAACAGTCAAATTACCGACGGCGATTTTAACATTTGTATCACGCACACACCTACACAGCCTGCTTATATTCAATATGTTAACAAAATAACTTCCGATGGTATCTTAGGCGGCACGGGCAATGGAGACGGCGAACTTAATTCGGGGGAAACTATTAGTTTAGGTTTTCAATTATACAATTCCGGCAGTGCAACGGCACATAATGTTTCGGTTGATATTAGTTGTTCTGACCGTGATATTAACATCACTCAATCGCATTTAGCTTTCCCTGATATTGATGCCAATAGCATCATAACCGCAAGTGGTTTGTTATTTGAAATTAATCGTTTGGCTGTAGCTAAGGATTTCGATATTAGCCTAACTATTAATGCCGATGAAGGCACTTGGAACCAAACAGTCAGCTTGCATATTACCACAAGTGACGTTGCCGATTTGCGTTTTTCGCATTATGGTATTCATGACGGATTGGGGGGCGGTTTAGGTAACCGAAATCAAATTGTTGAACCCGGCGAAAGCATTGATTTAGATGCATATATCAAAAATATTGGTCAGCAAACCGCACATAACGTCGTAATAGAGCTCAGCACAAGTGATTCAGACATAAATATAACCGACAATCATATTAATATTGGCGATATCAATAGCGGACAAACCCTGATTGGAGCCGATTTTGATTTTGATGTAACAAGCACTTGCCCTGATAAAGATGTAGTTTTTCAATTACTCATTTCGTCCAGCGAAGGCAATTGGCAAGAAGATTTTGTTTTACATGTTCAAAGTACTAATGCCATAAAAGATAAATTAACGCAATCAATTATTGTTTTTCCTAATCCTACAAACAGGCTGATTAAAATAAAAAATCACAGCGGCGTGGATATTAAAGAAATATCAATATTTTCAGTAGCAGGAGAAAAACTTTTATGGCAAAAAAACAACTTAAATACTATAGATTTAAGCAACTTTGATTCCGGATTGTATCTATTGCAAATTGTAACAACATCTAATCAAAAATTAATTTATAAAGTTATCAAAAAATGACACAAATGCGTCATTGACCAACATTGTTTCTAAGAGTAACTTTGTTTCATAATTATTAAATCAAATATTATGAAAACAAAGGTATTACTATTTATTATCGGCATAACATTTGCCTTAAACACACAGGCACAAAAAATCGTAGCGTTACATACGGCAACGGGCGTGCAGTTTTTTAGCGATGACAATCCCTTGCAATCCGCTTATGCCGCCGCTACGGATAATGACACCATTTATCTGCCCGGAGGTAGTTTTGCCCCACCGTCAAGATTTGAAAAGAAACTCACCATTTACGGTGTAGGTCATTATCCTTCGGCTACTACGGCAA
>CAZSBI010000078.1:0-6652 GCA_964604735.1 uncultured Flavobacteriaceae bacterium
TTACTGTTTTGTCACGATTTTTGCCAAGCAAAAATACGCGCCAAAACAAGAAAGCTTAAGGATTAAAAATGTGGAGGGAGCGGTCTCAATTTTGCTACTAACGTATGACCTTCCGAAATCCTTCGGAACAAGATCTTCGTGGTCAGCTACTTCGGGCTTCCGACTTCGGACTTCCAACGCACTTTTACCTTTTCCCTCGCTCCTTTTCCCTTCTTTTGGGCTTCCAACTTCGGACTTCCGACTTCCGACTTCAAACTTCAAACTTCCGACTTCCAACGCACTTTTACCTTTTCCCTTTCGCCTTTTACCTTCTATCAACTGTATCAGCAAAAGCAAATCCTTGTTTAATTCTGTCCGGAATACCGATACCACCGATTATACTTCCGCCTAAATGTAATCCTTTATGTTTTTTTTCAATATTTTTAATGGCTTCAAAGCGTTGTTTGCTATCAATACCGTATTGAGCAATAGCCTTTTGATAGCGGGTAATTTCAAACAAATCCGGACTAAAATCGTTGAGATGAAATAATTCGCTGAGCTCGTTTGCTACTATTTTTTTAATTTCTATATCGGGTAAATCGAGCAGATATTCTTTTTTGATACCGCCCATAAACACAGCCAGTAAGGCGCCTTGCTCGGGAGCTCGATTTTTAAATAAACTCGACATAAATAAAACACCCAAAATATTTCGTTGCTCCTTGCTTGGCAGCAAACCGCCAAAAGCATTGAGCGCTATCCCTTTCCATTGCTTAAATCCGACAGCAACTTCTATGATTTTGGCATATTTTAATTGCCTAATTGCCTGCGTTTCTTCCGCTTGTAAAAATGGCATTAAATCATTTAATTTATCCGCCGGAACGCTACTGAATACATCAGAAAAAATTTCCTTGTTAATACTATATCCGCTATCGGTTTTATTGATAACTAAATCTTTTTGATCGAGTTTAATATTAGACTCGCCAATAGACTCTGCCAAGCTGTCTGTCAAGCCTTGCAAACCTCTGTTTGTTGAAAAAATTTGCTTGCTTACTTTTGCTTTTTCCTCCGGCGGCGTATCTTTGGCTTTTTTGATTGCGCCTTTGATAAAACTACCATATTTTTGTTCCAAATTATACAATTTAGGCAAAGCATATTTCGGAATTAAATATTCCGTATCGCCGGCATAAACACCCGAAATAAATGGGTCAATGGCATAGTCTAAAAAGCTTTGTCCTAAGCGTCTTTTGACCATTGAGGCTAAATTTTCATTCGGATTAGTACCTTTTTTTGTAAAAGGTTCTTTCAGCACTTTCAGCTTATCGCGCATTGTAAAAAGTGGCGTTTTAATGGCAGAAATCAATCCCGAAGGCAAAGCCTCCCAACGATTATTTTTCCATATCCAACGGGCTTTGGCTTGTTCTGAGGCAACAGTCATTTTGCAGCCTTCAAGCGCCTCAAAAAGATGCACGGTTTCTAAATTTGACAAGACCCCGCTATTGGGACCGCGCTCAAACAAAAATCCGTCTTTTGCTTCTGTTTTTATTACCCCGCCAACACGATTGTCAGCCTCGAAAATGACAAACGGAATGCCGGCTTTTTTTAAATAAAACCCTGCTGTAAGTCCGGTAAGTCCGGCTCCAATAATGGCTATGCGCTTCATAATTTACAATGCTTTTGAAAAATTCTTCTGATTGTTTTTCATATTCGGATCAAAAGCTGCCGCAATAATTCGCATAAAAAATTGTCCTTTGTGTGTAAGGGTAAGTTTATGATTATTGAAACTCAAAAAATCTTCTTTTTCAAAAGTGGCAATTTCATCTAAATCGGGTTGCGAAATACGATAAACTTCATCGAGAGAAATACTGTAAGCTTGTGCTATATCTTGCAAATCTACTTCCATATTGCACATAATATCTTCGATAATACTTCTGATTATTTTTTCATTCTGATTGACCGAATATATTTTTTCGATAGGAAATTTTCCTTGATTAATACTTTCGATATACACATCGATATCTTTTGTGTTTTGCAAATAAGCACTTGCCATTTGGCTGATACCGCTTACACCCAAAGCATATACTTGTCCGGTGGTGTCGAGCGTGCAATAACCTTGAAAATTGCGATGTAAATTCTTGTTTTTCAACGCAATACTCAATTCGTCCGTAGGTTTAGCAAAATGGTCTAAACCAATAACTTGATAGTCGTTGTCGTATAAAATGTTGTAGGCAGTCTGAAACAATTCGATTTTTTCTTCGGCGGTAGGCAAACCGTATTTTTCTAAACTTTTTTGTTGTTTTTTTACCCAAGGCACGTGTGCGTACGAGAAAACGGCTAAGCGATCGGCTTTTAGATCGACGGCGCGTTGAATAGTTTGTTCGTAATCTTGCAAAGTTTGGTAGGGCAATCCGTAGATAAAATCGAGGTTTAAGGACATTTGTTGATACGATTGAATATGTGCTACAATTTCTTCAATCGGCAATAGCGGTTTTTCGCGATGTACGGTTTCGAGTACTTTATCAGAAAAATCTTGAATTCCGAAACTCAAACGATTAAATCCCATTTTAACTAATGAATCGACATATTCTTTGGTCAAATGTGCCGGATGACATTCCATTGCTACTTCCGGTTTTGCTATAAAATCGAAATTTTGGTCAAGTTTAGACATAATGCGTTCAATCTGTTCGATGGGCAAATAATTGGGTGTGCCACCGCCCCAATGCACCTGCGATACTTTCCGATTGTCATCTAAATAAGTGGCGAGCAAATCAATTTCTTTGAGCAGTGTATCGACATATTTAACCATTGTTTTTTCATCGTTGGTAATATGCGTATTACAACCGCAATACAAGCAGAGTTGATGACAAAACGGAATATGAATATAGATGGAAATATTTTTAGGATCCTCATTATTTGACTGATGCAATATTTGTACAACATCGTCGTAATTTTCTAAATTTTTAAAATAATTTGCCGGCGGATAACTGGTATATCTCGGCGTTGGTTTGTTGTATTTTTCGAACAATTCAAATTCAAAATTCATCATAACTTAAAATTTTTGTAGTAAAATGTAAAAAACGTAAGCATTGCAATATTGATACACATTTCGATAAAAAACAGTCCCTCGTAACCAATACTGTGTGCTAATTTGCCGCTCCCGATAGCAATAATCATACTACCGATATGTGCAATTACAATTTGCAAGGTGAAATCGGTTCCTTCTCTTCCGTCACGTATATTATTCATTATCAGGGTGTAAACAAAAACGCTACCCATACTATAAACCGACCAGATGCCGATAATTGCCATTTGTAAAAAAATATAATCCGGAGTTATTTGCGAAAGTCTCCAAAACAGGAAACTAACCGAAATGCTAAATATAAAAATGATTCTAAAAGTATGCGTTAATCCGATTTTACGAATTAAAAAACCCGAAAGCAAGGCAAAAAGCACCCCGCCCAAAGGACCGTAAATACCCGAAAATATCCCGATGTCTTTTACAGAGTAACCCAAATCGACCAACCAAGGTTTTTGCATTGTCAATATACCGATAATACCCGAGTAAAATACCGATAATAATATAACTTGTTTGCCAATACCCTTTTGTTTGAAAAAAGTGTAAATATCTTTCAGATTAATACTACTTTTCGCAGTTGGCGATTTAATGGGTTTAGGCTTATAAAATCGTAGGGGAATGATAGCCAAAAGCACAAAAGCACCCAGACTGAAAACCAAGTATTTCCAACCGAAATAATGATAGATAATCAGCAATAAACCGCTACCGATAAGTGTGCCTAAAAAACTACCGATAGTTTGTATGCTGCTACCAAAACTTCGTTGTTTTTTTTCGAGCACCAAATATGCAAAAGCATCTGTGGCAATATCTTGTGTTGCCGAAGCCGTAAAGGCAATCAGCAGTAGGACAATAATCAGTTTGAAATCGGTTTGCAAATTGAGTAATGCCGTAGAAAAAATGACGATAGCATAAAATATTTCCGAAGAAAATATCCATTTTTTATAATGATTTAGGTTGGTGCTGGATTTATCGACCAATGGTGCCCATAAAAATTTGAGTAGCCACGGCAATTTGATTAATTGCAGTAGCCCGATAGATGTGAGCGAATAATGCTCCATACGCATAATAACAGGCAATACCGATGCAAAAAATGTCATCGGTATTGACTGTGCCAAATATAAGGTCAGCAAAGTGGAATATTTGGGTATGGAGGCTTTGGTGTTAAACATTAGCGCTTAGAATTTAGCTTTGATAAATACGCCAAATTGTAAGGGGCGCGAGGGCTCCATATAAGCCTTATGAAGTGTTGAAATGGTAAAGAAATATCTTCCATATTCGGCATTTGTAAGGTTTTTGCCCCAAATTCCGAAGGAATAATGTTTGGTTACCGCCGTAATATTGGCATTCAACAATCCGTAGGCATCTTGTTTGTTTGCGTTGTCAACATCCCAGTAATGCTGTCCGAAGAATTTGTAATTTGTGTTGAATTGAATATATTTGATACCATATTTTTTCATATAGTATTTATAATCTGCTGTGAATCCTACAGTTGACTCAGGCACAAGCGGAAGTAAGTTGCCCGAATAATCGGTTGTTTCGTTCTTTTTGTAGTCGATAAATTTAGCTTTTGTATAACCAAATGCACCGGCAAGAGTCAGACTTTTATTGGCTTTGAAATACAATTCGAGTTCGAGCCCTTTGCTCTCAGATTTTCCTGCATTTTTGACCATTATACCTCTGCCACTCGGCACGGATTGCACTACTTGTTGATCTTTCCAATCGATGAAAAATACACTCATATTAGCAGTTAATTTTTGGTCCATCCAAACCGATTTAACACCCGCTTCGTAGTTCCAGCTGTATTCCGGATTGTAGGTTTCGTCTTCTTCTCTTTCAATTGTTGCATTAAAACCACCTGCTTTGTAACCTTTGTTAATTGTAGCATATAAATTGATATCATCAGTAGCGGCATAACCTAAACCGATTTTGGGTAAAATTTGTTCATAATCGAGTCTGTGTAGAAAATCGTCGCGATGAATATTACGTCCGTGTGTTTCAAGGTCGTAGTTATAATCCATACTCGATTTTTCCATATCGTAGCGGATTCCGGTAGTTAAATTAAACTTTCCGAAGGGAATTTCGACTTGTCCAAACATTGCACCGCCATCGATATCTTGGTCATAAGTCTTGAATAATTTTGTGTTGCCACGCGCGGTGGTTAAGTCAACCAATACATCTTTAAACAATCTGCGTTGGAAGGAAAAAAGTCCGGCAACCCATTTTATTTTGCTGTGTTTTTTCGATTTAAAACTAATTTCTTCAACAAAAGCCTTGTTATCCCTATCCATATCGATAAAATAGATAGGTTGCGGCATAAAATCTTGATCAATTTCGTAGTTATCAATCAGTTTTTGGTAGCTGGCAGAAATGCTGACATCAAATTTTGAACCTTTATAATTGGCAAATACGCCGCTTGATAAAAAATCGCGGTTATAAGCACTTGGGTCGTTGTAGTTAACATCGTTAATTTTGCCGTTTTCGGTATCATAAACCGCGTATGGAAAGCCACTTTGGTCACTTTTTTCTTTGCTTAAAACAAATCTGATTTTTACTTTGTCGCTTGGTTTGTAAGCTAATTTTACACGCCCCGAATAAGTATCTAATTCGTCGGCTTTGCTATCGTCAAAATGATTGGTAAAGAAGCCGTCTTTATGCGCATAAGCACCGTCAATTATAACACCCAATTTGTTTGAAACGGGCACATTTACGCTTCCTACGGTTTTTATTTGGTTGTAATTTCCATAATCCAGTTTTAGCATTCCGCCTAATTTTCGCTTAGGTTCGGGTGTATAAACCTTGATTAAACCGCCCATTGTATTTCTGCCGTACAAGGTACCTTGCGGACCTCTCAGTACTTCAATTTTTTTGATATCTGCCAATTCAAAGTTGACCGTACCGCTGTCAAAGTACGGAATATCATCGACATACACCCCTACGGATGCCTCACCTTTACTTACGCCAATTCCTCTGATATAAATATCGGTATTGAGCCTAGTGCCGTGTTCGGGCATAAATAAGTTAGGGATAAATCCATTTAAGTTGGTCAGGTTATCGACTTTTAAGCTCTCTAACTTCTTGGCTGTAATAGATGTTACAGAGACAGGGATTTTCTGAATTCGTTGGTTTGTTTTACTTGCATCAATGATTACTTCATTAATCTTTACAGTGTCTTGTGCTTGCTCTTGTGCCATTGATAAGAAGGGAATGAACAAGAGTAAAAAAGTGACTTTTTTCATTGTTATTTATGTTTGTCATTTGATAATGCAAAGGAAAGGCTATTCATTTAAAAAAAATATCGCTAAAAGGAACTTTTATATCGGACAAAATGATATTTTATAAAAAACTATGACGGTGGTTTGTTTAGCAATGCAGATTGTTATAAATGACTATTGTGTGTTTTGTTTTGTTTTTGTATATTTGTTGGAGTAATAACAACCCTAAAAAAAATGAAAATATGAAAAAAATAATATTGTATATTTTGACTTTAATATTAAGTGGAATATTTATTAGTTGTTCTACATCAAGGCATAATGCATCAACATACAGTCCGGAGCCAATAATGGAACAGACCAGTTCAGATTTATTTTCAACAAAAAATGA
>CAZSBI010000079.1:0-3529 GCA_964604735.1 uncultured Flavobacteriaceae bacterium
GTGTAACTCTGCGTACTCCGTGGTTAATAAAAATATAAAATAGCGAAGCTATAACGAAAATAAACGCTGTGTTTATTAGAGCCAACAGCTAACAATAATTGATAAAATGAATAATAATAAATTATGAAACTAAAATATATAATCATAGCAGGGGTGCTGCTAATCATAGGACTAACCCTCGCATCGGCAAAGGGGTGGCTCGGAAAATCTGAAACGGGTAAAAAGGTTTTTACCGAAAAAGTGGCAAAAGTAGATATTATGGAAACCGTAACCGGCTCGGGTAAAATTCAACCGGAAAAGGAAGTAAAAATATCTTCTGATGTGTCGGGTGAAATTATCGAATTGCCTATCAAAGAAGGTCAAATGGTTAAAAAAGGCGATTTGTTGGTCAAAATTAATCCTGATTTATATCAATCAGGTTTAAAACGAGCCCGCGCTGCTGTACAAAATGCCCGTGCAAATATGGCACAAGCAAAATCAAGATTGCTTTCTTCCGAACAAGATTTTAATCGTAGCAAAAAGTTGTATCAAAAAGGAATTGTTTCAAAATCGGACTTTGACAAGGCAGAAACCAATTATAAAGTAGCCAAATCTACTTATGCAGCTGCCGGATTTAGCGTGCAAAGTGCTTTAGCCAATCTTTCGGAAGCTAACGATAATTTGGCGCGCACAACGATTTATGCCCCAATTTCGGGAACTGTCTCTGCGCTTAATGTAGAGTTGGGCGAAAGGGTAGTGGGAACCAAGCAAATGACAGGTACCGAAATTATGCGTATTGCCAACTTAAATAATATGGAGGCTGTTGTAGATATCAACGAAAATGATATTGTTAAAATTAAAGTAAACGATTCGGCAATTATAGAGGTTGATGCTTATCTAAACGAAAAATTTAAGGGTGTAATTACCGAAATTGCCAATTCTGCCGATAATAAAATCAGTAGCGGAGACCAAATTACCAATTTCAAAGTTAAAATAAGAATCATTGAAGAATCGTATAAGCATTTACTTAAAGATAAGCCTAAAAATTATTCGCCTTTCCGTCCGGGAATGACCGCTTCGGTTGATATTATTACCAAGCAAAAAAACAATATTATAGGCATTCCGATTAGTGCAGTTACAATGCGATCGGATACTACAACAAATGCCAAAAAACATAAAGTGCAAAAATCTGACAAGGCTTTTGAAGTAGTTTTTGTGAAAAAAGACGGAAAAGCTAAAATTGTACTCGTAAAAACAGGTATTCAAGACGATAGTAATATCGAAATTTTAGAAGGGCTGTCAGAAAATGACGAAATTATTACAGGACCATATAACTTGGTTAGCAAAAAGTTGAAAAACGGCGATAAAGTTCGTGTTGAGAAGTAATTTTGTAGTTCAAAATAACGTTTTAATCAATGAGTGAATTATTATTTTTATGATTTTTTAGAGACAAGGTATTTTTTTACAAAAGCAATTCCCCAAAAATTCATACCTTTGTCACTATGTCAAAATTTCCACATTATTTACAATCTGAGGCTAAGGATTGCGGACCTACTGCCATTCGTATTGTTGCTAAGCATTACGGAAAGGCTATTGACATACAAAAATTAAGAGAATTGGCCGAAACTACCCGCACAGGCAGTAGCTTGTTGGGTTTAAGCGAAGCCGCTGAGGCAATGGGTTTTCATACTGTCGGCGTAAAATTACCCCTCGAAGATTTAACCGAAGTGCCCCTGCCTGCCATTTTGCATTGGAATGGCAATCATTTTGTCGTAGTTTACAAAGTAAAACAGAAAAAAAGTCTTTTTGGCAAGAAAAAAGAGTACGAAATTTATGTTTCAGACCCCGCTCACGGTTTGTTAAAGTGGAACGAAAAAGATTTTTTAAAACATTGGATTGGTAACAACGCGCAAGCAGACACTCCCGAAGGAATTGCTTTGCTTATCGAGCCGACACCAAAATTTTACAATGAGGACATAGCACCCGAAAAAGAAAATACTTTCAATTTCAGATTCGTATCGCGATACATATTCAAATACAAGCGTTTTGTATGGCAATTAGCCATTGGTTTATTAGCCGGAAGTTTGTTGCAACTCATTGTGCCGTTTTTAACCCAAAGTGTGGTCGATGTGGGTATCAAAAATCAAGATATTCATTTTGTTTACCTTATTTTAATTGCCCAAATTCTATTGTTTATAGGGCAGTTAAGCATACAAGTTATTCGTAGTTGGATAATGCTTCATCTAAGCACGCGCATCAATATTTCCTTGATTTCAGACTTTTTTATCAAACTGATGAAACTGCCGGTTTCTTATTTCGATGTTAGAATGACCGGCGATATTTTACAACGTATCAACGATCATAAACGTATTCAGAACGTACTGACAACTTCGTCCTTAAATACCCTGTTTTCAATAGTCAATTTTGTAATTTTCGGCTTTGTTTTGGGCTATTACAGTCCCTTGATTTTGGGTATATTTGTCTTTGGAAGTGCTTTGTATTTTATTTGGATTTTCTTCTTTTTAAAACGTCGTGCCGAGTTGGATTACAAAAACTTTTCACAAATAAGTCAAGAGCAGAGTAAGGTTATCGAAATAATAAACGGAATGCAGGAAATTAAGTTGCACAACGCCGAAAAGCGTTTTCGTTGGAATTGGGAGTTTGTGCAAGCCGGATTGTTCAAAATTGCTACAAAAAGCCTGACTTTAGAGCAAACACAGTCTATCGGTTCGTCATTTATCAACAAAATAACCAATGTATTTATCACCATAGTTTCGGCAAAATTGGTCATAGACGGACAAATAACTCTGGGTATGATGATGGCAATTTCCTATATCGTAGGACAACTCAATGCGCCGGTTACGCAGTTGATCGGATTTATCAAATCGGTGCAAGATGCCAAAATCTCATTAGACAGATTAGGCGAAATTCATAACAAGGAGGATGAAGAAAATCCGAATGAACCCAAAATCAGCGATTTGCCGGCAAACTTGCCTATACATATTAATAATATATCGTTTAGATACCCCGGAACGGAAACGCCGGTTATCAAAAATTTGAGTCTCGAAGTGCCCGAAAACAAGATTACCGCCATTGTCGGCACCAGCGGAAGCGGTAAAACAACTTTGCTCAAACTAATGCTAAAAGTATATCAACCCGATGAAGGTAAAATGTTTTTGGGAACGATTAATTTCGATCACATATCGCCCAAAGCTTGGCGGAATAATTTTGGCGTAGTAATGCAAGAAGGATATATTTTTAACGATACCATTGCACAAAACATTGCCGTTGGTGCAGATTATATCGACAAAGAACGCTTGCGTCACGCCGTTGATGTTGCCAATATCAAAGATTTTATCGAAACTTTGCCCCTGCAATACAACACCGAAATCGGTAATGAGGGTGTAGGACTCAGTACAGGACAAAAACAGCGAATTTTAATCGCTCGTGCCGTTTACAAAAATCCCGATTACCTGTTTTTAGACGAAGCTACAAGCGCCTTAGATGCCAATAACGAAAAGGAAATAATGCAAAAATTGAATGCTTTTTT
>CAZSBI010000080.1:0-10005 GCA_964604735.1 uncultured Flavobacteriaceae bacterium
TATATATTTTAGTTTCATAATTTATTATTATTCATTTTATCAATTATTGTTAGCTGTTGGCTCTAATAAACACAGCGTTTATTTTCGTTATAGCTTCGCTATTTTATATTTTTATTAACCACGGAGTACGCAGAGTTACACGGAGTTTTCTACAATTACGAAACTCAAAACTACGAACTCAAAACTTCCAACGCACTTTTCCCTTTTCCCTTTTACCTTTTCCCTCAATGTTTTGTCACAATTTTTGCCAATGCAAAAATATGCGCCAAAACAAGGAAGCTTGGAAATTAATAAGGAGGGGCGTTTTGATTTTGTTCTTTCTGCTACTAACGTATGACCCTTTCAGGGTCTTTTAGTTCTGCGTGTGACCTTCCGACTTCGGACTTCCAACTTCCAACTTCCAACTTCAACCGCACTTTTCCCTTTTACCTCGCTCCTTTCTCCTTTTACCTTTTACCTTTTCCCTCTAGCCCTCATCTCACCGTAAGCTCCAAGACTTTTGATTTCAAAAAATATTGATATTTTGCTCTAATATATTGATTTTCAGATGCCGAAAATTTTGTTTTAATAGTATTTAGGTCGAAAATATTCATCATACCAACATTAAATTTTTCGGTGGCATAATTATACGATTTACGTTGTGCTTTCAAATTAGCTTCGGCGGCTTTCATACTTTGATAAGCCGACATTAAGTCCTGCTTCATTTTATAGACATCGTTTCGTAATTTTTTCTTGTCATTTTCTAAGGCAATTTCGCTTCGTTCCGCATTTAGATTAGCCGATTTGATTTGATTACGCGTATTTAATCCGTTAAAAATAGGAATATTCAAGTTCAATCCATACGAAATACCTCTATTATTTTTTACCTGTGTCCATAGCGGGTCTGCGGGTGTTATAACACCTCCGGCAGCCAAACCTTGACGGTCGGAGTAACGCGTATTTAGGTTAATAAAGCCACTCAAACTCGGATATAAACTTGATTTTGCCAATTTAATTTGCGTAATAGCTATTTCTTTGTTTACCTCGCTTGCTTTAACAACATCGTCAATTTTTAAGGCGTCTGAAAAAAGAACGCTTGCTTCTGTACTTAACAGACTTTCATCTATTTGCAAACCGCTTAAATCGCTATCTATTTCAAAATTATCAAAATCTGTAAGTTCTAATAATTGTGCCAAATTTAACTTAGCTAATTGATAAGCATTTTCGGCTTGAATAACTTGCAGATGATCATTGGTTATTTGCGCTTCGGCATCGGTCAAATCGCCTTTTGGCAATACACCGACTTTAATCATTTCCTCTATCTTTTCTTTTTGTTTAATACTGTTTTCCAATTGTTTTTGCGCGGTATCCCAAGACTCTTTGTTAAGCAATATCTGCATATACGCTAGGGCAACTTGCAAATCCATATTGCTTTCAAAATCTGAATAATTATACTGTGCCACATCAATTTCGAGTTTCGATTTTTTGACATTCCGGCGATTTCTAAACCCATTAAATATATTAATGTTTGAACTTAATGAAGCATTTCCACCGAAATCCGTTTGATTTTCGAGCACGCCTGTAGTAAAATTTTGTGTCAAACCGCTATTCCACGAAGCCGAAGTAGCAGCGTTTAAAGTAGGCAAATAAGCCATTTTGGCCATTGATTTATTGATTTTTGCCTGCTCTATATTTAATTTGTTTTGTTTTAACTGCAAGTTATGCTGATGCGCATAGTCAACACATTGCTGTAAAGTCCATTTGGTTTGCTGGGCATTTATTGAAAAACCCAAGGCTAATAATACAAATACAAATATCTTTTTCATTATCTCAATATTTAAACGTCAAAAATTTCAGTAAAATTACAAAAAATTATGTCGTATAGAATTGTTAACGATTAATTGATTATTCTGTTACAGAACAAAAGACATATTTTAAAAAAATTAATTCTAAATATAATGTCGGTTTTCAAAAAAAAGATATATCTTTGCAGTTCGAAAAATAATTTATTAATCGAGGTCGTGAACCTCACAAAATGAAACAGTTATGCCTGTAAAAATTAGATTACAAAGACACGGAAAAAAAGGAAAACCTTTTTATTGGATTGTTGCCGCCGATTCTCGCGTAAAAAGAGACGGTAAATTTTTAGAAAAATTAGGAACTTATAATCCAACAAAAGTGCCTGCTGAAATCAACCTTGATGTTGATGCAGCCGTAAAATGGTTATTTAACGGTGCACAACCAACTGATACCGCCAGAGCAATATTGAGCTACAAAGGCGCAATGCTTAAAAAACATTTATTAGTTGGTGCTAAAAAAGGTGCATTTACCGAAGAAGAAGCCGAAAAGAAATTCCAAGCTTGGTTAGCCGAAAAAGAAGCAAAAATTGCTAAACACCAAAAAGATGTTGATGAGGCAAGAGCTAAAGAAAAAGCTGAAAGATTGGAAAAAGAAAAAGCTGTAAACCAAGCAAGAGCTGCTGCACAAAAAGCTGCTAATCAAGCTGTTGTTGAAGAAGCCGCTGCTGCCGAAGCTGCTGCTAACGCACCTGTTGATGCAGTTGAAGAAGCTTTACAATCTAACGAAACGATTGAAGAAGCTGCCGGAACTGCTCCTGCCAAAGAAAATTCAGAAGAATAGGCTAAATTCTTTATGAAAAAAGAAGACGCTTATTATTTAGGTAAGATTGTAAAAAAGTATGGTTTAAAAGGCGAACTTTTAGCCAAAATTGATACAGACGAACCCGAATTTTACGAAAATATGGAATCTGTTTTTCTCGAAATAAGAGGAAAATTGGTTCCATTTTTTTTGGACAAATGTTTGCTACACAAAGCTACTACACTTCGCCTGACTTTTGAAGATGTAACAACACTTGAAGATGCCGATATGCTTATTGGCAAAAAGATATACTTACCCTTAAAATCTCTGCCCGAATTAACAGGAAATAAATTTTACTACCACGAGGTTATCGACTTTGATGCTATTGATGACAGATTGGGAAATTTTGGCAAAATTGTTGCCATTAATGACCAAGCAGCACAAGCATTTTTTATGATTGAAGACGAACAAAAGAACGAAATACTCATTCCGGTTTCCGATCGATTTATCAAACAAGTTGACCGTAAAAATCGCGCCATTTTATTTGAAACCCCCGAAGGACTAATTGAGGTTTATCGTTAACGTTTTAGAGCTTCGTTCGTAGCGCTAAGTTTTTGAGTAAAGGGGAGGCTCCGCCTACGCACAATTATATCGTATAATTTTTAGGAGATATTTTTAATCTTACTCTCAACTCACAAAATAAACAGACATTTTGCTACCTCATCACTCAAACATCAATTCCAATATTTGCCACTAATTTTATCTACTGGCATTTTTTTGATTTCAAATATTCGCCAATTATTACTATCTTTGACAAAAATTTGATATAATGTCTAAACTCATTGAAAATAAACTCATTGAAAAATTTAAGACCAAAGAACCCCTCCAAGCCCACTCAAAATAAACCAAGCAGAGTTCACTGAAAAACAAAGCTAAAATGCTTTTTACACTAAACAATAATCAGAATTAAATATTTTTTGTAGCTTTGTTGGCGGCTGTGTGCAAGGGTTGCATGTGGATTGTGGTTGACATTCATTTTAAAAATATAATGAAAAAATACTATATAATACTTTTAATTCTATTTACTTCTCCGATTTATTCTCAGAATAATCAAGTGGATTTCAAAAAAGTCATTACACACTTTAAAACTGCGGAATACTCTGATGTCATTGAACATTTTGATACAGAAGGATACTTTAATAATATTTTTTTATCCGATCATCAAAAAGATAGTATAAAACGGAGTATTTCAGAAAAAGATTATACTAAACAAAAATTATTTGAAGTACATTACGGAAACAACTTTAATAAAGTACAAGATGTTTGGATTAGCAAAAATCCAATATATTTTGAACTTAATAATATTGTAATTGAAAACCCATATATAAATGAGATAAAAGGAAAGAAAAATGTTCCGGAATTTAATTATGATGATACATATCCTTTATCTTATTCTGTGATTTATAATGAATACATAATAACTTTATTTGAACCGGGAAAATTCACTTGTGTTTCAACAAAAGATTTTAAAAGAAACAAAGAATTAGAGAACAAGCTAAATAGTAGAAAGTTTCAATATCACTGGTTAATAAATGGAAAATTAGTCGCAAAATCTAAAAATAAAATTCTTTATTGGGATGGAAATGATTGGAAAAAATATAAATCAAAATTAGTATTAAATAAACAACCTAAACTATTTGAAAACAAAGATTTTCTTGTGTTTTCAGATTGTTTCGGAGAGTTTGGTGGTTTAGTATATTTCTACAACAAATCAACAAGCAAAGTCCATTATACAGAATCAACTTGTACTGTCAGAGTTTTTAAAGAAAATGGTAGATATTATATTTTAGAAAATTTAGGACATATGACAGGTTCAACCGCACTTAAATCTATTTCCGATCCTAATGAATTACCTATAATTTCAAAAAGTAAATTGAATAAACGAAGGAAAAGAAAAAAATGTAATTGTGAATCTTCGTCTAATAATCTTAAAATTGAATTTGATTATTCCGGATTTCAGATATTTTCATCATTTTCGTATAATAATAGGGTTTTATACATTGCGCATATGAGAGGTAGGGCATTACTAGTTGAATTTGAAAAAGATAAAATAAGTATTGTAAATCCACTTTTTGATAATGTCTTATTTTCACATAATCCTGTCACCAATAAATATGATAATCTGATACTAATAAATATGAGTTATTATGGCATTGCCGGCGAAAGGGAAGTGGGCTTAATATTGATAAGAGACAATCAAATAACTAGGATAAGATGGAATAATTACAGACGCTAACCCCCCTCCAACCCCACTCAAAACAAACACAAAATTCAGAATAAACAGACACAACAAACAACTATTAACGAAATGAAGAACGCCTTCCGCTTTAAACAATTTACTGTTTATCAAGACCTTGCTGCTATGAAAGTGGGCACAGACGGTGTATTGTTAGGTGCTTGGGCAAATGTAAACAAGGCACAAAACATACTTGATATTGGCACAGGCTCCGGCTTGATTGCTTTGATGTTGGCACAACGAAACAAATCAGCTCTTATCGATGCTGTCGAAATAAACAAAGATGCCTGCCAACAGGCAAAATACAATTTTGAAATTTCTCCTTGGAAACAAAGATTAACGGCAGTTCATACTTCACTACAAAAATATAAAACCAATAAACGCTACGACATCATTGTCAGCAATCCGCCTTTTTTTGATGAAAATGTTCCTGCCAAAAACCAAGCCAGACAAACAGCAAGACATTCGGATAGTTTAAACTTAACCGAATTACTTAACAACAGCCTAAGACTACTCAGTGCGCAAGGACAAATATTTCTTATTCTACCCAAAAATAAAGAAACGGAATTATTAGATATAGCTCAACAAAAAGAGCTTTATCCACAACAAATAGTTGATGTAAAAGGAACGAAAACAAGTCCCGTAAAAAGAATATTGGTCGCTTTATCCAAACAAGAATTAACCTGCAAACACAGTGAATTAATTATAGAAATTTCTCGTCATCATTACACAGCGGAATATATCCGGCTAACAAAAGAATATTATTTAAAAATGTAATGATTTTAAACAATACCGCTCAGCGCTGTTTCCGTACAATACTATTCAAGGATTTTATAACAAATCTATAAGCACACAACAGCAAAAAAAACAATACATTATCACAATCTCATTCCGTCATTTTAATTATATTTGTCCACACAAACAGAAAAATTATGTTTCAATACGGAATAGAACACTTAACAATACATAAAATCGTCGAAATAGCCAATGGTAAAACACAAGGCCATTTAAGCGATCAAGCCAAAAAACAAATCAACGATTGCCGTCTCAAAGTCGAGACAATGGCAGCCGGCAACAAACCTGTTTATGGCATTAATACCGGATTTGGTCCTTTGTGCGATGTGCAAATAACCCCTGACCAAACCAGTCAATTGCAAGAAAATTTACTACTGACACACGCCGTAGGCGTAGGCAAACCTATCGATAAACAATTGTCAAAAATAATGATGATTGCCAAAGTGCACGCCCTAAGCCAAGGATTTTCGGGCATACGGCTCAAAGTAGTTGAACGCATCTTGTATTTTATCCAAAACGATTTACTTCCCGTTGTTCCGGAGCAAGGCTCCGTAGGCGCATCGGGCGATTTGGCACCATTATCTCATTTGTTTTTACCCTTATTGGGCGAAGGCGAATTTTGGCAAGACAACAAAATAGTACCGGCAAAGCAAGTACTTAAAGCACATCAATTAGAACCCATTCGCTTACAAGCCAAAGAAGGATTAGCACTTATAAACGGCACACAATTTATTTTGGCACACGCTATTATCGGGCTTGATAAGATGAAATACCTACTCAATCTCGCCGACCTTGCCGGCGCTATGACACTAGAAGGCTATCAAGGCAGTGCCTCACCGTTTAAAGAACAATTACACAGCATTCGCCCTTACAAAGGCACTATCGAAGTAGCCAAACACATCAGACATTTGGTTAAGGGTTCAGAAAACATAGCTTCGCACGGCAGTTGTTCACGCGTACAAGACCCCTATTCGTTGCGATGTATGCCACAAGTACACGGCGCATCGCGCAATGCCTACCAACACCTTAAAGAACTGACCGAAATAGAACTCAATTCGGTAACCGACAATCCAATTGTCCTAAGTGAGACCGAAGCCATCTCCGGAGGTAATTTTCACGGACAACCCTTGGCAATGGCACTCGATTATGGCGCCTTGGCAGCAGCCGAGTTAGGCAATATTTCCGACCGTCGCAGTTATTTGTTGCTCGAAGGCAAGTTTGGGCTACCACGATTGCTCACCGCATCGAGCGGACTTAATTCCGGATATATGATTCCGCAATACACCACCGCCGCCTTGGTAACCGAAAACAAATCCCTGTGTTTTCCGCCATCGGCAGACAGCATTCCCACCTCGCTGGGTCAAGAAGACCACGTATCAATGGGCAGTATTTCCGGACGAAAATTCAACCGGATTTTAGGCAATGTCGAAAAGATTTTGGCTGTCGAATTGATGTATGCCGCACAAGCAATGGAGTTTCGTCGTCCGTTAAAATTCTCTGAAATTGTAGAAAAAAACCATCAAATAATTCGTCAAAATGTAGCAAAATTAGAAGAAGACCGTCTATTGAAAGACGACATCAACAAAATGGTCAATTTGGTAAAAACCAGAGCCTTTATAGTGAATTAACACCATTTGGGCGTTCCCCTGCGGGTCGGGCTTTCACTACTCAATCTTTTGCCTATCGGACAAAAGGATTTCAGACAGACCGTTCAATCCCTAACGCGGGGCATAAAACCAAGACCATCGCCACAAATCAGAATAAAGCATAGAAAAACAGATATACAATGACATTTCAAGAACAAATATTACAAGGTATTCCGGCACAATTGCCACCCAAAAAAGCATACGACACAAATATTAATCACGCCCCAAAGCGAAAAGACATTTTGTCAAACGAAGAAAAAAAATTAGCCATTCGCAATGCGCTACGCTATTTTCCTAAGAAGTGGCATGCCGAGTTGGCAGCTGAATTTGCCGAGGAGCTCAACGAATACGGACGTATATATATGTATCGTTTCATACCCGATTACGAAATGTATGCACGTCCCATTTCGGACTATCCTGCCAAAACACAGCAAGCCGCCGCTATAATGCTAATGATTCAAAACAATCTAAATCCCGCCGTTGCACAACACCCCCACGAGTTGATTACCTACGGAGGCAATGGCGCTGTTTTTCAAAATTGGGCACAATACCTGCTCACTATGCAATATCTGGCTACAATGACCGACGAGCAAACCCTCAATATGTATTCCGGTCACCCGATGGGACTATTTCCTTCATCAAAAGAAGCTCCACGCGTAGTTATTACTAACGGAATGATGATTCCAAACTATTCAAGCGCCGACGATTGGGAAAAATACAACGCCTTGGGCGTTACACAATACGGACAGATGACAGCCGGTTCCTATATGTACATTGGACCGCAAGGCATTGTACACGGCACAACCATTACCGTAATGAATGCGTTTAGAAAAATATTAAAACCTAACGAAACTCCTGCCGGAAAAATATTTCTAACTGCCGGATTAGGCGGTATGAGTGGCGCACAACCCAAAGCAGGCAATATTGCGGGCTGTATCACGGTAGCCGCTGAGGTCAATCCTGCCGCTGCGCGCAAACGCTACGAACAAAATTGGGTAGATGTATTGATTGACAATATGCCCGAATTGATTAAGCGCGTCAAGCAAGCACAAGCACAAAACGAAGTCGTTTCTATTGCTTATATCGGCAATGTGGTTGATGTATGGGAGCAATTCGACAAAGAAGACATTTACGTTCACGTTGGTTCAGACCAAACCTCCTTACATATTCCTTGGACAGGCGGTTACTATCCCGTAGATCTTTCGTACGAAGAAAGCAACAGACTCATACGCGAAGAACCCGAATTGTTTAAGCAAAAAGTACAAGCATCGCTAAGACGACAAGCCAAAGCCATCAATAAACATACAGCCAAAGGCACCTATTTCTTCGATTACGGAAATGCTTTTCTACTCGAAGCCTCACGCGCCGGAGCCGATATTATGGCAGCAAATCAAATTGATTTTAAATACAAGTCCTATGTACAAGACATTTTAGGACCTATGTGTTTTGACTATGGATTTGGACCATTCCGTTGGGTTTGCACTTCCGGAAAACCCGAAGACTTAGACACCACCGACCAAATTGCCCTTGATGTAATGCAAGAAATAGCCGAAACGGCACCCAAAGAAATCAGATTGCAAATGCAAGACAACATTACTTGGATTCGCGATGCCAAAAAAAACAAAATGGTTGTAGGTTCGCAAGCGCGCATACTATATGCAGACGCCGAAGGACGCGCCAAAATAGCCAAAGCCTTTAACGATGCCATTGCCCAAGGCAAAATAGGCGCCGTAGTTTTAGGTCGCGATCATCACGATGTCAGTGGTACAGATTCGCCTTACCGCGAAACCTCAAATATTTATGATGGCAGCCGATTTACTGCCGATATGGCTATCCAAAATGTCATTGGCGACAGTTTTAGAGGCGCCACTTGGGTATCTATCCACAACGGTGGCGGTGTAGGCTGGGGCGAAGTCATCAATGGCGGGTTCGGTATGTTGCTTGACGGCAGTTCCGAAGCCGAAGCACGTCTCAAAAAAATGCTCTTTTACGATGTCAATAACGGTATTGCGCGTCGCAGTTGGGCACGCAACGACGGAGCTTTATTTGCCGCTAAACGCGAAATGGAACGCACACCGCAGCTTAAAGTTACCCTGCCCAATTTAGTTGATGATGATTTGTTAGAAGATTTGTTTTAACTATAAATTGTTGTTACTTGCAAGGCAAAAAAAGAAAACACTGTGCATTAAAAATCGAAAAATAATTCTGTAAACTGACATAAAAACAATATTTTTGTAGAAAAAGAAAATTAAATGCAAGAAAGTCAAAATATTGAGTGGAAAGAAATTTGGAAAGATGAATATCTGAAATGGATTTGCGGTTTTGCTAATGCAAACGGTGGAAGAATATTCATTGGAAAAAATGATAAAGGCAAAATTGTTGAACTAAAAAACTCTAATAAACTTCTTGAAGACATTCCGAATAAAATACAAAATCATCTTGGAATTATTTGTGATGTGCTTTTGCATAAAGAAAATGGTATGCAATACATCGAAATAGCTGTAAAACTTTACGAAGTTCCTATTTCTTATCAAGGAAAATACTATTATTGTAGTGGAAGCACAAAACAAGAATTAAAAGGAAACGCATTAAATGAATTTTTACTCAAAAAAGCAGGCAAAACTTGGGACGACATTATTGAACCCAAAGCTACAATAGACGATATTGATTTAAAGGCAATTGAAAAATTTA
>CAZSBI010000081.1:0-4726 GCA_964604735.1 uncultured Flavobacteriaceae bacterium
ATAAAGAAGGTCCTCTAATGGTTATTGCCGGAGCAGGCTCAGGTAAAACGCGCGTGTTAACGTATCGGATTGCTCACTTAATGGAGCAGGGGGTTGATCCGTTTAACATTTTATCGCTGACTTTTACCAATAAAGCAGCGCGCGAAATGAAAGAGCGTATTGCTAAAATTGTAGGTGTAAGTGAGTCTAAAAATATATGGATGGGTACTTTTCACTCCATTTTTGCACGAATTTTACGTTCAGAAGCCGATAAGCTAGGTTTTCCAAAAGATTTTACTATCTATGATTCGGCAGATAGCTTGCAATTGATAAAGCAAATTCTTAAAGATTTAAATTTAGATAGCGATATTTATAAACCTAAGCAAGTGCAAAGTCGAATTTCAAATTTTAAGAATAATTTAATAACTGTTCGTGCATATTTTAATAACCCTGAATTAATTGAGCAAGATAATTATGCCAAACGTCCAGAAATGGGTGCTGTTTATCATCGTTATGTAGATAGATGTTTTAGAGCAGGTGCAATGGATTTTGACGATTTACTACTCAGAACCAATGAGTTACTAACTCGTTTTCCGGAAGTGTTGGCAAAATATCAAAGTCGGTTTCAATATATTTTGGTCGATGAGTACCAAGATACAAACCATTCGCAATACTTAATTGTCAAAGCTTTGTCAAACAGACATCACAATTTGTGTGTGGTAGGTGATGACGCACAAAGTATTTATAGTTTTAGAGGGGCAAATATTCAAAATATTTTTAATTTCCAGCGCGATTATCCGGAGGCGAAAGTATATAAGTTGGAACAAAATTATCGATCGACCAAAAATATTGTTGGGGCTGCCAATTCATTAATCGAAAAAAACAAAGACAGGTTGCCAAAAGTTGTTTGGACATCCAACGGAGAAGGAGAGAAGATAAAAGTGGTACGCACTTACACAGATTCGGAAGAGGGGCGTTTCGTAGCCTCTGATATTTTTGAAAGCCAAATGCGTTTGCAATTGCAACCCAAAGATTTTGCGATCTTATATCGTACCAATAGTCAATCGCGTGCTATGGAAGATGCTTTGCGCAAAAAGAATATCCCCTACCGTATTTACGGTGGTTTGTCATTTTACCAACGCAAAGAAATTAAAGATATTTTAGCTTATTTACGATTGGTTATCAATCCGAAAGACGATGAAGCACTAAGACGTGTAATCAATTTTCCGAGAAGAGGAATTGGTAATACTACAATGGATAAAATGTTATTGTCAGCAGACAAATACAAAGTTTCTTTGTTTGATGTGGCCGAAAATATCAAAAAACTAAATCTGAAAATCAATCAAGGTTCACAAGGAAAAATTGAAGATTTTGCCTTAAAAATTAGAAGTTTTCAAGTGCTTGCCAAAGAAAAAGATGCTTTTGAGCTGACAGACCATATCATCAAAAATACCGGTTTGTTGCAAGAATATCGAAAAGATATTACACCCGAAGGATTGAGTAAAGTCGAAAATATTCAGGAGTTAATGAATGCTATTCAAGACTTTATTGATGCGCAAAAAGAAGAACCCGATGCCGATATTTCTTTGACCTCATATTTGCAAGATGTCGCTTTGTTTACCGATTTGGACAAGAAAGACAATGATGATAACAAAGTTACGCTAATGACCATTCATATGGCAAAAGGACTCGAATTTCCATACATATATATAGTAGGTTTGGAAGAAGATTTGTTTCCATCAGGAATGTCGGTGAATACGCGTGAGGAATTAGAAGAGGAACGACGCTTATTCTATGTAGCTATTACGCGTGCCGAGAAAAAAGCAACTATTTCCTTTGCCGAATCGCGCTATCGATGGGGAAAAATTAATTATAGTGAACCAAGTCGTTTTTTATCCGAAATTGATGATAAATACTTGACTTTCAATTATACACCCGGAGATATTGGCGGTAATCCATTTATTGATGATGATGTTTTTGGAAAGCCAAATAAGACTTTTGTGAAGAAAAAAAGTTTTGAAAACAAAAAATTTAAAACAAACAAAAAACCAAAAACTAATCCTAGTCCGATACCTAAAAAATTAAAAAAGATAGCGGACTTAGGCGCCGGTTCAGGTGATGTTAATGTCAATATAAAAATTGGCGATATAGTTAGTCATGCACGTTTTGGAAAAGGGCAAGTAATCAATATGGAAGGTGCAGGCTCTAACAAAAAAGCCGTAATTAAATTTGAAGAATCGGGTACTAAGAAATTACTCCTAAAATTTGCCAAATTAACAGTGATAAATTAAGTGTATATATATAATGTATGAAAGCAGAAATAATTAACATCGGTGACGAAATATTAATTGGTCAAATCAACAATACCAACGCACAATGGCTGGCTCAACAATTGGGTCAAATTGGTGTAGATGTTATCAAAATTTCAGTCATTTCTGATAAGGCTGAGGATATTAATAATACTTTGCAAAAAACACAAGCCGACTTAATTGTGGTAACCGGCGGATTAGGACCTACACTTGACGATATTACCCGCCAAACAATTACTGATTTCTTTGACGATAAATTAGTATATAAGCCTGAGATTGAGCAACATATAAAACAAATGTTTGCTAAAATGAATTACCCTTATACCGATAATAATAAAGGGCAATCTTATGTGCCGTCCAAGGCAAAAATACTATGGAATAAATATGGTACAGCACCCGGAATGTGGATTGAAAATAATAGAAAAACCTATATTTTTATGCCCGGAGTACCTTTTGAAATGAAAAGCATTTTTACTGATGAAGCTTTGCCATTAATCAAAGAAAAATTTGAATTGCCTGTCTTGTATAAAAAAACAGTTACTGTATTTGGTATTGGCGAAAGTTTATTGGCAGAACGTATCAATGTATGGGAAAAACAATTGCCCGAACAAGTTAGTTTAGCCTATTTGCCACACCCTGGACGTATTCGTTTGCGTTTATCAATCAAAGGTGAAAACAAAGCGCAGCTGGAAAAAACGGTGCAGGCAGAAATTGATAAGTTAAAACATTATATTCCCGATTTGACCATCTCGGAGCAAGTTGAAGATTTGGTTTATGCAGTACATAAAAAATTATCAGAATCTAAACAAAGCATAGCCTTTGCCGAGAGTTGTACAGGCGGCAGGTTGGTAAGCGATCTAGCGCAAATTGCCGGCGCATCTGCCTTTTTAAAGGGTGGTATTGTCGCTTATGATACTTCAATAAAAATTGATGTGCTAAAAGTCGAAAAAAGTCTAATTGATGAGTTTTCGGTAGTACACGAAAAAGTTGCCGAAGCAATGGCTAAAAATGTCAGAGAACTTATGAATTCAGATTTAGGTATAGCTACTACCGGAAATGCCGGTCCGTCAAAAGGAGACAGCGAGGCAGAAGTAGGCACCTGTATTGTGGCAATTGCTACTGAAAATATTGTAAAATCCTATCGTTTCTTACACGGACAACCGCGCGAAAAAGCTGTAAACAGAACAGTCTCAAAAGTCTTTGAATTACTACTAAATCATAACTAGTAAGCTTTATACGTCAGATGTCGTATTGACCCGCAATTCAATAAATTGTATCTTTGGATATTGACAAAAAGATATATGTCTCTTGATTATAGAAGTACGATTATTTTATAAGAATGCAGCTTATATTGTAACTAGCTTATATAAGTAATGATGTTAAAAGTATGAATATTTTTTTGTAATGATTTGTCAATTAATTTTTTTTATTGCAAATAAAAACTATATTTGTAAAAGAGGAAAAAGTTGCTTTTTCTCAAATATAACTTAAACTTATAATCGATATGACGAAGACTATTTTCTATTTATTGTTTTTTGTAGGTTTTTTGAGCAATGCTCAAGCACCGGTTGCTAATAATGATTCGGAACGTGCCGCGAGAAATACCACATTAAATGTTCCCGCTGACGGGGTCTTGTCCAATGATTCAGACCCAAATAATTTACCGCTTTCAGTTGTTTCTTTTGAAGTTGGAGGCAATTCCTATGCCTCCGGAACAACCGTGTCAATAACCGGAGGTGACATAACACTCAATAGCGATGGTAGTTATACTTTTGTAGCTAATAGTGGTTTTCAAGGAAATGCCGCAGTCATTACCTATACGGTTTCAAATGGAACACAAACAGATACCGCCGAATTGCATATCAGTGTTAATTATCGTCCCAGAGCAAGAAATAATTATAATGTTACAACAGAAAATACAACTTTAAATGTCAGTGCGCCCGGAGTCTTGGATAATGATACGGATACAGATGGTGACGCATTAACGGTTGTACGATTTGTTATTAACGGCACAACATATACTGCAGGACAAACAGCACATCTAACAGAAGGAGATTTAAGGATTAATGCAGATGGCAGCTATCGATTTTCACCGGCATGGGGATATACAGGTAGTGTTTCCCGAGCTAGATATTATATTACAGATGGATATAATGAACATTCGGCATACCTTTATTTAAGGGTAAATACACCTCCTGTTGCTAATGACGATAATGAAGTCACTACCGAAAATACTACGCCTAACGGTGATGTAATGGCAAATGACACAGACCCTGATGGTAATGCTATACACGTTCAAAGTTATACTGTTAATGGCACAACTTACAATTCAGGTATTACGGCTCATTTGGCAGAAGGAGATATTACAATCAATTCTGATGACACTTATACTTTTGTTCCTGCTACCGGTTATACCGGCAATGTGCCTACAATTTCTT
>CAZSBI010000082.1:0-4464 GCA_964604735.1 uncultured Flavobacteriaceae bacterium
AATTTAAAAAGATATTAGACAAAGAACTACAAAATATCAATTCAGATTATGAAGCCAAACGATATCTTAATATGACCTTAGACTTTCCGTTAATTCACAAAGCACGCAAAGGACTTTTTTATGATTGGCTCAAACAAAAAGACAAGTTAGGCGGACAGCATAAAGTGCCGCGTTTGTCAAATTCACGTAAGATTTTAGAAGAATTACTGCAATTATTTTGAACTTTTTTCTTGTTTTTTTGACAATAAAAAGAGTAAAGATTATGAATAGTTTTGTTCCCGCGCAAATCCATTCGCGTGGTTAAAGGAAAAAACTTCATTACAAAGCAGCTTTAATTTTTTCTTGGATAGCAACAAATTCCTCTTTGTCCAATGTTATATTTTTACGAAAATCCATATCGTTCATTTCGTTTAGCGGAATAAGATGTACGTGTACGTGAGGCACTTCTAATCCGACAACAGCCATTCCTACACGCTTACAATCAATGACTTTTTCTTGGGCTTTGGCAATTTTTCGGGCAAATTGCATCAAATCGAGATATTCTTGTTCAGAAAGATCAAAAATTTTGTCAACTTCTTTTTTGGGAATTGCCAATGTATGTCCTTTGGCATTCGGAAAAATGTCTAAAAATGCAATATGTTTATCGTCTTCTGCTACAATGTATGCAGGTATTTCTCGGTTGATGATTTTGCTAAAAATAGATGCCATAATATTTGATTATTGATTTGTTTTTTGTCTTTTCCGCTTATTTTGGAAGATGATTATCGATTAATCAACTTTACAAAATTAAGAAAAATTTACAATTATCTTAATTCGTATCCCATAAAAATTCGTTGTAAAAAAATGAGTTTCTAATAAAATGATAATAATTTAACATTTGTTGACAATCTTTAATGTATAGTAACTTGCTGATATGTAAATATTTAAGTATTATACGCAAAATTATTTATTTCGATATTCGTAAAAATAAGGAAAAAGTTTGTGGGGTGGGGGTGTTTTTTTTATATATTTGTTATGAAATTGACAAACACAAAAAATATATAATATGAATTATTTAACACTATTACTTATCGAGAGTTTTTCCGATGCATTAATTTTCGGTGCATTAATTGCAGTTTTACTTGTATTTTATTCAATCTTTAAAAAGAAAAAGTAAAGAAGAATTTTACAATGTTTAGGCAAAATAAAAATGCTTTTACTTTGTTTGACAGTTGTATCAAAGTATTGCCAAGTTAAGAGATTTTAAAATGAAAGAAATTCTATACGGCATTAACGAATACGAATAATATTTTCGTTTTCTAACAAATCTCGTCCCATATATCGCAGCATTATTTGTGCAATGGCAATGACATCATTTTCGCAATATTTTTTGATGCGTTTCAAATCCTTTTCTTCGTAATAAACGCGTGCTACATCTTTGCCTTCAATATCCGATTTAGGTGAGGGAACGCCTAAAATATGACTTAATAATTCGAGTGAAGTATAATGCTTATAATCGCCAAAACGCCACAATTCCATAGTATCACAAAATGGTGTTTCCCAAGGTTTTTTGCCAAACACGGCTAATTGTTTCGGAATACTTAATTGGTTGATAATCATTCGTCTGGCTATAAACGGAAAATCAAATTCCTTGCCGTTATGCGCACATAGCAATAGGTCTTTTCGTTGAAAATATTTTGAATTGAGCAGATTGGCAAAATCTTTAAGCAATTCGTTTTCATAGTCGGAAGCAAATGATTTTATTCTAAATTCGCTACCGTCATCTTTGACAAAAAAACCGACGGAAATAACGATTATTTTACCAAATTCAGCCCAAATACCCGCCTGATTGTACAAATCTTCGGCAGTTTCATCATCTTTGATACGATAACGCACTTTTTTCTCGAATAATATTTTTTTATCATCAGGCAGTTTCTCAAACTCATACACTTCGGGAACGGTTTCGATATCCAAGAACAAAAATTGTGAAAGTTTTAGGTTACTAAGCATAAAATGTTTTTTAGGTATTCACAAATTTAGGAATATTTTTCCAATAATTTAATATTTTTTCTAAACATTTTTTTGCCTACAAATTAGTATCTTTGCCTCCTATGGACAATATTACATTTGCAATAATCGTTTTTTTCTTGGCATTTCCCTTTGGATTTTGGCGTGCCAAGAGCAAGTTTAAATCAAAAGACTGGATGTTTGCCATACATATTCCGGTGGTTTTTATTATTTTACTGCGTATTTTTAATAAATCGTATTATGATATCGGATTTTCGTGGATATCATTGGTTTATAATGTAATTGCTTTTATGTCGGCGCAATTTTTGGCGGGACTAATCTATAAAAAATGGTTAAAAAAATAAGTATATGATAGGCATTGAGGCGAAAAATATCAATAAATTTTACGGAAAACAACAAGTGTTGAATGATGTCAGTTTTAAGATCAAAAAAGGCAATATCGTTGGGCTTTTAGGTCCTAATGGTGCCGGTAAATCTACTTTGATGAAAATATTGACGGGCTACATAAAACCCGATAGCGGACAAGCATTTGTCGCCGGACAAGATATGGAAGAAAATCCAATCGTTATCAAACAAAAAATCGGTTATCTGCCGGAGCATAATCCGCTGTATTTAGATATGTATGTGCGTGAGTATTTAGAATTTGTTCGCAGTATTTACAAAGTGGATAAGAATCGGATTGAAACGGTGATTGAACAAACCGGATTAACCGGAGAAGCTCACAAAAAAATAGCGCAATTGTCAAAAGGATACAGACAGCGCGTCGGACTGTCAGCAGCATTAATTCACGACCCTGAAATACTCATTTTAGATGAACCTACAACCGGATTAGACCCCAATCAGTTAGTTGATATTCGAAATTTGATTAAGGAATTAGGTAAGGATAAAACCGTTATTCTATCAACTCATATTATGCAAGAAATAGAACAAATGGCTGATAGGGTGTTAATTATCAATGAGGGAAAAATTTTGGCAGACGAAAGTTTGAAGAAACTACAAACCGGACAGCAACAAATTATCGAAGTCGAATTTGATTTGCGTATAGAACAACAATTTTTAGATGAGCTACCCAATATTGAAGCCGCCGAAAATCTAATGGATCATATTTGGTGTTTGGCATTTAATACCCAAGACGATATGCGTCCTGTAATATTTGATTTTGCTTCTGCAAAGGGATTAAAAATATTGCAAATGCATCAAAAGAATAAAAATTTGGAACAATTGTTTAAAGAGATTACGCGATAGGCGTGAGGGAAAAGGAGCGAGGGGAAAGGGAAAAGTGCGGTTGGAGTCGGAAGTTGGAAGACCGAAGTCCGAAGTCGGAAGACCGAAGTAGGTGGCTGTCCCGATAACTATCGGGAGATTTTGACGAGGAACGAGGAGGAATTGTATCGAAGTCACCGGTGTTGTGTTTTGTAGTCCGAAGTTTTTGAGTTCTTAGTTCGTAATTGTAAGGAAAACTCCGTGCAACTCTGCGTACTCCGTGGTTAATAAAAATATAAAATAGCGAAGCTATAACGAAAATATACGCCGTGAAACTCTGTGAACTTTGTGGTTTTTATAAGTCGGAAGTCGGAAGTCCGAAGTTGGAAGACCGAAGTAGTACTATTTCCGCTGTCGAACGAATCCTTTCGTGTGGTTTTGTAGAGAAAAATGCGTTATAAACACTGTGTAACTCCGCGTACTAAAATCCACTAACGGCGTCGTCCATATTGCGTTGGTCGCCACTGCCTTGAATTTGACCGTTTTTAATCAAAATGGCTTTTACATAACCCAATGCACTTACTTGCTTGGTCGAATAGCCTTTTTGTTGCAAACTATCAATATTTTCAGTAGTAAATCCATCTTTTTCAAACATAATTCGGTCGGGCAAAAATTGGTGATGAAAACGTTTGGCTTGTACGGCATCATAAATATCCATGTCAAAATCAATAGTGTTTACAATAATCTGAAAAACAGAAGTAATAATGGTCGAGCCGCCCGGTGTACCGACTATTAAAAACACTTTACCGTTTTTGCTGACAATAGTTGGTGTCATAGAACTAAGCATTCGTTTTTTTGGAGCAATAGCATTGGCTTCGGCGCCAATTAACCCAAATTGATTGGGCACGCCGGGTTTGGCACTAAAATCGTCCATTTCGTTGTTTAAGAAAAAACCGAAATTGTCAACAATTACTTTTGAACCAAAATTGGAATTCAATGTAGTTGTACACGAAACCGCCATGCCGTCGGCATCGATAATTGAGGTATGTGTAGTTTCAAAACTTTCTTTATGAAGCGTAGCTTTACCATTAAAAATGCTATCGGCAGTTGTTGCTTTTTCAAAAGAAAAATTTTGCATTCTTTTTTGCAAATATCTTTCGCTAAGTAATTTATCTTTGGGTACAGGATAAAAATCATTGTCGCCTAAGTATTTAGCACGGTCGGCAAAAACGCGTTTTTCGGCTTCAACCATTA
>CAZSBI010000083.1:0-14323 GCA_964604735.1 uncultured Flavobacteriaceae bacterium
CGAAAGAGATTTTGAAGCTAAATATGAAGATTTACGTCAAAAACTAATCGAAAAACTATTCGTTTTAGTTAATGGTAAAACTGCACAAGGGGTTAAAAATGACTTAGGAAAAGATATTTTCCCGAAAGGAAAGAAATTTACCCTTAAATTTTTAAGTTCAGTACAAGATTTTGAACATTTAACAATGGGTACTTGGACTACCGATAAGAAAATAAATGCTCTAATCTCAGAATTGATAAACAATTATAAAATTCGTTTAAATCAATTAAAAGGAAACTTGCGAAGAGAAAAATTTGCCATTAGTGTAGGTGACGAATTACCGGCAGGTATTTTAAAACTTGCCAAAGTGTTTATTATTCAAAAACGTAAATTGAAAGTAGGAGATAAAATGGCAGGACGTCACGGTAACAAAGGTATTGTTGCCAATATTGTGCGTCGCGAAGATATGCCGTTTATGGAAGATGGAACTCCGGTTGATATCGTACTAAATCCACTAGGGGTGCCTTCTCGTATGAATATCGGACAAATTTATGAAACCGTATTAGGTATGGTTGGATTAAAAACCGGTAAAAAATTCGCTACACCAATTTTTGATGGCGCAGAAGAAGAAGATATTATCAAATTAACCGAAGAGGCAGGATTGCCACCATTTGGTGAAGTGCATCTGTATGATGGAGGAACAGGAGAACGCTTTGACCAACCTGCAACTGTTGGAGTAATTTATATGCTAAAATTAGGACATATGATCGACGATAAAATGCACGCGCGTTCTATCGGACCATACTCATTAATTACGCAACAACCACTAGGTGGTAAAGCACAATTTGGTGGTCAGCGTCTCGGAGAAATGGAGGTATGGGCACTCGAAGCATACGGTGCCTCACATACACTTCAAGAAATGTTAACCATTAAATCAGACGATGTAATGGGTAGAGCAAAAGCTTATGAGTCTATTGTTAAAGGTGAGGTAATGCCGGAACCCGGAATCCCCGAATCATTTAACGTATTAATGCACGAACTAAAAGGTTTAGGACTTGATGTAAGACTTGAAGATAAAGAAGGAAATGATGTTTTGGAAGCAAGCAAAACTGATAAAAAACTCAATTAATTATGGCAAGAAGAAATAATAAATATACAACTATAAAATTTGATAGAATTTCCATCGGACTTTCTTCTCCCGAACGCATCAAAAAAGCATCGCGAGGTGAGGTATTAAAACCCGAAACAATAAATTATCGTACACACAAACCCGAAAGAGACGGATTGTTTTGCGAAAGAATATTCGGTCCCGTAAAAGACTATGAATGTGCCTGCGGCAAATACAAACGTATTCGTTACAAAGGTATCGTATGTGATCGTTGTGGTGTCGAAGTAACAGAGAAAAAAGTACGTCGCGAGCGCGTAGGACATATCGAATTGGTAGTACCCGTAGTACATATCTGGTATTTTAGATCACTGCCCAATAAAATTGGTTATCTGTTAGGATTGCCAACCAAAAAATTGGAAATGATAGTTTATTATGAACGCTATATTGTTATCAATCCGGGACCTGCTGTTGATATGGAAGGAAATGCAATTCAAAAAATGCAATTCCTTACGGAAGAAGAATATCAAGATATCTTAGAAAAATTACCGCAAGATAACGATTATTTAGAAGATGATGACCCTAATAAATTTATCGCCAAAATGGGTGGTGAAGCTATTAGAGATTTGTTAAAAAATATCGATTTAGATGAATTATCGTATGAATTGCGCCATAAAGCTAATCACGAAACATCTAAACAACGCAAAACAGAAGCTTTAAAACGTTTGCAAGTTGTTGAAGCATTCCGTAAATCAAACGAAAGAAGAGATAACAAACCCGAGTGGATGGTGATGAATATCGTGCCTGTTATTCCACCCGAATTACGTCCTCTTGTGCCACTAGATGGCGGTCGTTTTGCTACATCAGATTTGAATGATTTATACCGAAGAGTAATTATTCGTAACAATCGTTTAAAAAGATTGATGGACATAAAAGCACCCGAAGTAATTTTGCGTAACGAAAAACGTATGTTGCAAGAATCAGTAGATTCGCTGTTTGACAATACACGCAAATCATCGGCGGTAAAAACAGAATCTAATCGTCCTTTAAAATCACTTTCCGATTCATTAAAAGGAAAACAAGGGCGTTTCCGTCAAAACTTATTGGGTAAACGCGTCGATTATTCGGCACGTTCGGTAATTGTTGTAGGACCGGATTTAAAATTATACGAGGCAGGTATTCCAAAAGATATGGCAGCCGAACTATACAAACCTTTTATCATTAGAAAATTGATTGAAAGAGGTGTTGTAAAAACCGTAAAATCTGCCAAAAAAATTATTGACAGAAAAGACCCTATCGTATGGGATATTTTAGAAAATGTATTAAAAGGACACCCTGTATTACTTAACCGTGCGCCAACTTTGCACCGTTTGGGTATTCAGGCATTCCAACCCAAATTAATCGAAGGAAAAGCAATTCGTTTACATCCATTAGTATGTACAGCATTTAATGCGGATTTCGATGGTGACCAGATGGCTGTACATTTACCACTTGGGCCACAAGCTATTTTAGAATCGCAATTGTTGATGTTAGCATCGCAAAACATATTAAATCCTGCCAATGGAGCGCCTGTAACGGTACCTTCTCAGGATATGGTTTTGGGACTGTATTATATCACTAAATTGAAAAAATCAAAAGGCAAAAACATTGTAAAAGGTGAAGGAATGACATTCTATTCGCCCGAAGAGGTTAAAATTGCCATGAATGAAGGTCGTTTGGATATACATGCACAAATTAAAGTGCTTATCAATGATTACAAAGAAGACGGCGAAGCCTTTGAACATCTTATTGAAACAACCGTAGGACGTATTATTTTTAATGAAAAACGTCCCGAAGGAGTACCTTATATCAATAAAGTATTGACAAAAGGAGCATTGCGAGGTATTATATCAGATATTTTGAAATTAACTGACGTACCTACAACCGCTGCTTTCTTAGATGAAATCAAACAATTAGGATATTATTATGCCTTTAAAGGTGGTTTGTCCTTTGGTTTGAGTAATATTATGGTACCCGATGCCAAGAAAGATATTGTCGGCAAAGCACAAGAAAAAGTTGATGCTATTAAAGCTGATTATTCAATGGGGGTCATTTCTCAAAAAGAACGTTATAACAAAACCGTTGATGCTTGGACATCTGCAAATGCTGAATTGACAAATGTGTTGATGAATCAAATTACAACCGATAAAGACGGATTTAACTCCGTATATATGATGCTTGATTCAGGCGCAAGGGGTTCAAAAGATCAAATTCGTCAGTTGATTGGTATGCGTGGTTTGATGGCAAAACCTAAGAAATCGACTGCCGGTGGAGGAGAAGTTATTGAAAATCCGATTCTTTCTAACTTTAAAGAAGGACTATCTATCCAAGAGTACTTTATCTCTACTCACGGTGCGCGTAAAGGTTTGGCCGATACGGCATTAAAAACAGCCGATGCAGGTTACTTAACCAGACGTTTGGTTGATGTATCGCAAGATGTTGTTGTGCGTGAAGAAGATTGTGGTACTTTAAGAGGTATTGAAGTAAAAGCGCTTAAGAAAAACAATGAAATTGTTGAATCATTAGGCGAAAGAATCTTAGGACGCGTTGCCTTAGATGATGTTTATGACCCTGATACCGACGAACTAATTATTGAAGCAGGTGAAGAATTTACAGAAGAAGTAGTCGAAAGAGTAAACAAAACAACTCTCGAATCAATAGAAGTGCGTTCACCTTTAACTTGTGAAGCTAAACATGGTATTTGCGTTAAGTGTTATGGACGTAATTTAGCAACAGGTGACATGGTCGAAAAAGGCGAAGCAGTTGGTGTTGTAGCTGCACAATCAATTGGTGAGCCCGGTACACAGCTGACACTTCGTACATTCCACCAAGGTGGTGTTGCAGGTAACGTTTCAGAACAAAATAATATTACAGCTAAGTTTGACGGTGTATTAGATATTGACGAATTAAAAACAGTTGTTAATGAAGAAGATAAAAGCGTTATAGCATTATCAAGAACTTCTGAAATAAAAATTGTTGATAAAAAATCCGGAAAAATATTAAGTACAGACCAATTATTATACGGATCTAAACTGTTTAAGAAACCGGGAGATAAGGTGAAAAAAGGCGATATTATTGCTGAATGGGATCCTTGGAACTCTGTAATTATTTCTGAATATGAAGGTAAAGTAGAATATGAAAACTTAATTCAAGGTACGACTTACCAAATTGAAAAAGATGAACAAACAAACCGTGAGGAAATTGTTATCTCTGAAAGTAAGAATAAAAAATTAGTACCTACATTAAGAATTCTTGACAAATCAGGCGAATCATTACAGGCATATAACTTGCCATTGGGTGCGCGTATTATTGTCAAAGACAAACAGAAAATTAAAAAAGGTACTACTTTGGTAAAAATACCTCGTAAATCGGTAAAAGCAGGCGATATTACAGGAGGTCTGCCAAGAGTAACAGAGTTATTCGAAGCGCGTAACCCTTCTAATCCGGCTGTGGTATCTGAAATTGACGGTATTGTAGCTTTTGGTAAAATTAAGCGAGGTAATCGTGAGATTATTGTAACAGCTAAATCAGGCGAAGTTAAAAAATACTTGATTAGATTTACAAACCAAATCTTAGTACAACCAAACGATTATATCAAAGCAGGAACACCTCTGTCAGAAGGTGCAGTTACACCTAACGACATCTTGAAAATTAAAGGACCGTCTGCTGTACAACAATACTTAGTAAATGAAGTACAAGAGGTATATCGATTGCAAGGTGTAAAAATTAATGACAAGCATTTTGAAATTGTAGTAAGACAAATGATGCAAAAAGTTGTTATCGAAGAATCCGGAGACACAACTTTCTTACCTAACGAATTAATTCATAAACATGATTTTATTGAACAAAATGATTATGTAACTTCGTTTAAGGTAGTAGAAGACGCCGGTGATTCTGACAAGTTTAAAGCAGGTCAGTTAATTACACCTCGCGAATTAAGAGAAGAAAATTCAATATTGAAACGCAACGATAAGAACTTGGTAATTGCTCGTGACGCTGTACCCGCTACCGCATCGCCTGTACTACAAGGAATTACACGCGCTTCATTACAAACCAAGTCGTTTATTTCGGCTGCATCGTTCCAAGAAACAACAAAAGTACTGAACGAAGCTGCTATTAGAGGTAAACTTGATTCTCTTGAAGGTCTGAAAGAAAATGTTATTGTAGGTAGAAAAATCCCTGCCGGAACAGGTTTAAGAGAATATGAAAACATAGCCGTTCATCAAAAAGATGATTATGAGGATATGATTATTGATAAAATTCAAGATAGTATATTAGACTAATTTATTATGAGCGATCAAAAAAAACAACAACAAATCAACATTGAGTTAACCGAAGAGGTTGCAGAAGGAACTTATGCCAATTTGGCAATAATCAATCATTCTGCCTCTGAGTTTATTGTTGATTTTGTTAACATTATGCCGGGTGTGCCTAAGGCAAAAGTGAAGTCGAGAATTATTTTGACACCACAACACGCCAAAAGGTTGGTTAAAGCCCTAAATGAGAATGTAAAACGTTTTGAAAGCGTTCACGGTACGATAAGGGATTATGAACAGTCGGTGCCTCCAATTAATTTTGGACCTACCGGCGAAGCGTAGTCAATAGATATAATGCATAAAAAAACTTCCGAATAATTTTATTCGGAAGTTTTTTTATGCGTTCCTAACAGGTATTATTGCTTGATAAATTTATAAAAACCTATTCTGTCATTATAGTCTGTAATTCTAATAATATAAAGTCCGCTTCTTAGTGTTGAAACATTGATTTGTTCAACATTGCCTTCCTTCATAATTAGCTGTCCGTTCATATTTAATATTTCTATTTCTTGAATATCAATATCATTATTTTGAACAGCAATATTAATGTATTGTGTGGCAGGATTAGGGAATATTTTAATTTCGTCCTTGGCAATACCATTAATTGAAGCTGCATCATTTACGTGTAATACAAATTGGTCAATCCAGCTTCCTTCGTTAGAACTTACTGTAAGTGTAAAAACAATATCTTTTTCAGGGCAAGCAGCAGATACATCGAAAGAATAACTTTGTGCCCAAGCATCGGCGCCACCTGCTATATCGCCTACGTTAACAGTATTGTTTGTAATATTGATATCATTATCGGTCGAAGAAAGCACCGCCGCGACATTATGAGCAATTGATGTGCCGCTATTATGTAGTTTTACTTCAAATGAAATGTTTTCGCCGGGGTCTAATTGTCCGTTGCTATTGCCGGTTCCGCCGCCGTTACCATCTCTGATAAGTTGATCGTTTTTATGTACACTTATATTGCTATCATAAATATGAAAGAGAAAAGAGTCTGAAAAAGTGCCTTCATCGGTATTAACTGTAAGACTCATAATAACATCTTTTTCTATTGCACCTGAGGCAATTGAAAATATAAAATCATTGGTGCTTTCGTTTGCTCCGGGTGCAATATTTGCCCAAGTACCATTAGCTGTGGTAAATGTGATATCAGAATCGGTACATGAAAGTGTTCCTTGTACATTGTGTGCAGTTGTTGTGCCATTGTTAATCAGGTTAATAGCCAATGAAATTGTTTCACCGGGCTCACCCATTCTGTCGCTATCACCTGTACCATTGCCACCTACACCGTCAAGTGTAATATGATTTTGATATTCGATGTCCACATTGGCACCGCTGGCAGAGTGTTGGATACAAATAGTGAAATCTCCATTTGAAGGCGCAACAGAACCATAATCGTACACACGAAGTAAATACGTGTCGCCTACTACAAAATTAGAATAGCTGATAGTTGCATCACCAACACCACTTGTATCATCACAATCTACTTCTGTGAGATTGCCACAGCTACCTGAATAAACAACCAATACGGCGTCTATACTTGAACTGCCGCGAGGTCTAACCATAATGGTATTAGAAGCATATTGCGGGGTAAAACTATACCAAACATCTTCGCCTGCATATGTGTTAGAATATGCATCGCAAGAACCTTGTACCAAGCCGGCTGTTGCCGTAGCGCCGTTTACCGTACCATCCATAGTAACACAGGTAGCATTACTTGTAATTACCGTAGCGTGATCACAAGCGTCATTTGCAGGTTGTGCAAAAGCTTGTGTTGCAAAAATACTTGTTAAGACAAACATTAATGCAGATAAAAAAGTACTTTTTTTCATATTAAAATATTTTAAAGTTTAAACAATTGATTGAGTTGATAAAGTTAAGTATTTTTTTTATACAAATAAAATATTTATTCAATTTCGTGTATTTGGACGCTGTGATAGGTTTTTATTTTGCCTTGTGCGTCACTATAAACCAAAAAAGCTTGTAGTTCTGTGTGATTTTTTAAGAAATTTTTACTTTTTTCAAAACCCATTGCCATAAAAGCAGTAGCGTATCCATCGGCAAGTGTGCAATTGTCAGCAATAATTGATGCGCTAAGCAAATTGCTTTGTGTTGGGTAGCCTGTTTTAGGATTTAAAGTGTGTACATATTTCTTGCCTGTTTTTTTGTCGATGTAAAATTTGCGATAATTACCCGAAGTAGCCATAGCTTGATTGCTGAGCTCAATTTTAGAAATAAATTTATGACTCGATATTCTATTTGGATTATCAATAGCTACTAACCATTTTTTGTTTTTTTCTGTATTGATTCCTTTAGTCAACACTTCTCCGCCAATTTCGACTAAATAATTATTGACACCTTTGTTTGATAGCATTTTCCCGACGCGGTCAATAGCGTAGCCTTTGGCAATTGAATTATAATCGATATATACTTGCGGATTCTTCTTAACTAAATACCCTTCCTCGTCTATTTGAATCAGATTATAGCCGACATATTGTCTTAACGAATCGACCAAAGTCGGTTTATTTTCGATGCTGTCTAATTTTTGTTTTGGTCCGAACCCCCATGCGTTAACCAAAATACCAATAGTTGGATCGTATATTCCGTTGGTTTCTTGATAAATCTTTTTGGCGGCATCAAACACTTCTTTAAATTGTTTGTCAATTTTTATCTTTTCACCTTTATTAATACGTGAAATAATAGAATTGTTTTGATAGGTTGATAAGGAATTATTTACGGCAGTAATAACACTATCAACATCTTTTTTACTAATCAATTTGTTGTTTGCTTCTGAAAAAGCTTTGATATGGTAAGTTGTTCCTAAGGCATTTCCTTCAAAATATAATGATTGATTGCGCGGCTTTTCCGTACAAGAAAGCGCTAATGATATTGATAGTAAGAGTAATATTTTTTTCATTGATAATATATTTGTAAAAAAAAGTGGAAACCCCGTTACAAGGTTTCCACAAATTTATAAAAATTTAGTTTGATTAACCACCAAAGTCATCAAAACGAATATTTTCGGGTGGTACACCTTGACTTTCGAGCAGGTTTACAACCGCTTTGTTCATCATAGGAGGTCCACAGAAGTAATATTCTATATCCTCAGGCATTTCGTGTTTGCTCAAATAATGATCGTATAAGGCTTGGTGTACAAATCCGGTAAATCCATCGCCCGGCGCATCAATATTTTCTTTGATTTGCCAGTTGTCTTCATCTTTGGGTTCTGATAAAACCAAGTAAAATTTAAAGTTAGGGAATTCTTTTTCGAGTCCTCTAAAATGATCGACATAGAATAGTTCGCGTTTAGAACGACCGCCGTACCAATAAGAAACTTTTCTACCTGATTTTAAGGTTTTAAACAAGTGGAAGAGATGCGAACGCATAGGTGCCATTCCGGCGCCACCACCGATATATACCATTTCGGCATCAGAGTCTTCATTGATAAAGAACTCACCATAAGGTCCCGAGATGCGAACAATATCGCCGGGTTTACGTGAGAATATATACGAAGAAACCACACCCGGATTTACATCCATCCAAGTATTTTTTTCTCTGTCCCAAGGTGGTGTAGCTATACGCACGTTGAGCATTACACGGCGTCCTTCGGCAGGATAACTTGCCATAGAATAAGCACGTGTCAGTTCATCGTCGTTTTTCATTACAAGTGGCCATAAGTTAAATTTATCCCAGTCTTCTTTAAACTTATCAGGTTCACCGGGGTGTTCAACAGGGTGTGCCGTGATGTCAATATCTTTATAATTGACTGTTACAGGAGGCACATCAATTTGGATGTATCCACCGGCTTTGTAATCCATATCTTCGGGCACTTCAACAATAAATTCTTTGATAAATGAAGCAACATTGTAGTTAGAAACCACTTTGGCATCCCATTTTTTAACACCGAATACTTCTTCGGGCACTTCAATCTCCATATCTTCTTTCACTTTTACCTGACAACCCAATCGCCAACCTTCTGCTTTTTCTTTCATTGTAAAGTTGGGTTCTTCGGTAGGTAACATTTCGCCACCGCCACTTAATACTTTGACACGACACTGCAAGCAAGTACCGCCGCCGCCACAGGCAGAGGGTAAAAATACTTTTTCGTTTGACAAGGTATTTAGCAAAGTGCTTCCTGATTCGACTTCTATTTCGCGTTTGCCGTTTACCAATATTTTGACCTTTCCGCCCGGTAACAATTTAGCTTTGGCTACCAATAGCAGCACTACCAAAATCAGTACGATGATAAGGAAAACGACAATACTGGCAATAATTATTTTAGTTGTATTTTGATCCATTTTCTAAATTTCTTTGAGTTAAATTTTAATTCCCATAAATGCCATAAAAGCGATAGCCATTAGTCCGGTTACGATAAATGTAATACCTAATCCGCGTAGTGGTGCAGGCACATTTGAGTATGATATTTTTTCGCGAATGGCAGCTAAAAATACAATAGCCAATAACCAACCGATACCTGAGCCCAGCCCGTAAACAACGGCTTCGCTCACTTGCGTAAATTCTTTTTGTTGCATAAACAAGGAGCCTCCTAAGATAGCACAGTTTACAGCAATCAACGGTAAGAAAATACCCAATGAGGCATATAATGCGGGGGCAAATCGTTCTACAAACATTTCGACCAACTGTACCATTGCTGCAATTACTGCGATAAACATAATAAAGCTTAGGAAACTTAAATCAATGTCGGCAAATGACGGGTCTAACCATTGTAAAGCGCCGGGTTGCAATAAATATTTGTCAATCAAGAAGTTGACAGGGACTGTTATTGCTAACACAAATATTACTGCGGCACCTAGTCCGACAGCTGTTTTCACCTTTTTAGATACAGCCAAGTATGAGCACATACCTAAGAAGAAGGCAAAAACCATATTTTCTATAAATATACTACGTACAAATAAATTCCATAATTCCATAATATCTATTCTTTTTCGGTTAATTGAGGATACATACTACGTTGCACCCAGATAAAAATTCCTACGGTTATCAATGCCATTGCCGGTAGCAACATCATTGCGTTGTTTACGTATCCGGCATCGTAAAACGATTGTGGAATAACGGGAATATCAAACAAAGTTCCGGAGCCTAAAAGTTCTCTGAAAAATGCTACGATAATCAACACAAAACCATATCCTGCGCCGTTGCCGATACCATCTAAAAGCGAATCCATTGGTTTGTTTGCCAATGCAAAAGCCTCAAGGCGTCCCATAACTATACAGTTGGTAATAATTAATCCGACAAATACAGACAATTGTTTACTCACATCATAAGCAAATGCTTTAAGTACTTGGTCAACCAAAATAACCAATGTGGCTACAACCAGCAATTGAATAATAATTCTGATTCGGTTCGGAATATAATTTCTAATCAATGAAACAATTACGTTACTAAATGCTACTACTACTAAAACCGATAGCGACATCACTATTGCGGGCATTAGTTTAACGGTAATTGCCAGGGCTGAACAAATACCCAAAACCTGTACGGTTATCGGGTTATTTTCGTTTAGAGGATCTTTTAACAGATCTTGCCATTTATGTTTTTTTGCCATAATGCTAATTTTTTATTTTTTATTTTTTTTAAAAAATGGTAAATAATGTTTCAAGCGTTCTTGAATCATATTGGTTACACCGTTACTGGTTAAGGTCGATCCTGAAATAGCATCTATTTCGTGGTCATCTTTATCTGTATTTTTAGGGTCATTGTTACCTTTTAGCAAGGTAATACCTTTAAATGTGCCGTCTTTATCGAATATTTTTTCGCCGATAAATTGGTTTTCAAACCATTGTTTTGTGATTTCTGCTCCCAAACCGGGTGTTTCACCTTTATGACCAAATTTTACACCTTTTACCGTATTTAAGTCTTCTTCAAATGCGATATATCCCCAAATATCGTCCCACAAACCTTTTCCGCGTAGGGGTAAAACATAATATTTTCCCTCGTTTGTTTCGGCTATAAAAATAGGATAATGCTGATCTTCGGCTTTCTTTTTTAGCTCGGCTTTTAATTTTAAATCGAAAGCGCTAACATTTTCGTCATTGCTTCCATCTGCTTTTAGGGCATATTGTTTGGTAAATGAGGCATTGAAATATTTTTCTATCTGATCATAGTTTAATTCGACGCCTTCTTTCTTAGCTTTTTCGATAAGCGCATCATTGTTTAACCCGATAGTGTACATAATATCCGTCATTTTTTCTTGACGAATATTTTTGATTTGATAAGGTTTCAACACGATTACCGTCAAGGTCAACAATACAGCAATTATTGTAACAACAAAGGCTGCAAATGATATAGTATATGAGTTACTGTTTGTATCCATAATTAAATAATATTAAGATGCTTGTTTTTCAAAGCGTTTCTTTCTCTTTTTGATATTTCCTTGCACAACATAAAAATCGATAGTTGGTGCTATTACGTTCATTAGTAGTATTGCCAACATAACACCTTCGGGGTAGGCTGGATTAAATACGCGAATCATAATGGCAAGCATTCCGATAAAGAATCCGTAAATGTATTTGCCCTTGCGTGTTTGCGCAGCTGTAACAGGGTCGGTGGCCATAAAAATAACACCAAATGCCAGCCCGCCTAATAGTAGATGTTGCCACCAAGGTGTTTGCATTAATGGGTTTGCGCCCCATAGATTAAATAGAAATCCCATAAGTGCAGCGCCTGCAAAACCGGAAACCATTATACGCCAGCTAGCTACTTTGGTTAGTAGGAGTAGGGCAGCACCGATTAAGATCATTAGTACCGATGTTTCGCCGATGCTACCGGGAATAGTTCCGATAAACATATCGTACCACGAGGCTGTTATTTCTTGTCCTTGTCCCAGTGCGCCTAAAATTGTTTCGCCTGAGTAAGCATCGGCTTTTTCGGGAATATTTATCCAAACTTTATTACCTGACATAAATGTAGGGTAGGCAAAAAAAGCAAATGCTCTTGCCAATAAAGCAGGGTTTACAATATTCATACCTGTACCACCAAATACTTCTTTGCCGATAACAACTGCAAAAGCCACGGAAACTGCTAAAATCCAAAGCGGAATAGTTACGGGCATAATTAGCGGAATTAGTAAACCGGACACTAAATATCCTTCGTTTACTTCGTGTCCGCGCTTGATGGCAAAGTAAAACTCAATGCCCAAGCCTACTACGTAGGAAACGATAATCATAGGCAATACTTTCCAGAAACCGAACATAAATTGGCTAAAATTACCAACCGTTTCGCCGGTTTGTAAATAGTATTGATGACCTACGTTCCACATACCAAACAGGGTAGCGGGTATCAATGCAATCACAACCAAAAACATTATGCGTTTAAGATCGACTGCATCTCGAATATGAGCTCCTTTCTCAGTAGTTTCTTCCGGTGTAAATGCGAAAGTGTACATAGCCATAAAAGCAGGACGGTACTTTTCGTATTTGCCACCTTCGGAGAAAAGAGGCTTGTATTTATTAAAAAAATTCTCTGCAAATTTCATTTTATAATGTTTATTTTTTTATTTCTTTTATTAAAAACCTTTTGATTAACCCATTTCTTTTTGCATTAGATCCAAACCGTGTCTAATAATTTCTTGGGTATCAATTTTAGACGAGCTGATATAGTCAAGTAGTGCAAAATCTTCGGGAGCTACTTCCAGCAATCCTAATTCTTCCATTTTCTCTACATCACCGACAATGGCTGCTTTGAGCAAGTGGGTAGGATAAATATCAAGAGGCATTACCGATTCAAATTCTTCATTCATTACAAAAGCGCGTTCTTCGCCAAACAAATTAGCATCAATATCGAGCTCCTTACTGCTTGGCAATCCGAAGTTGTAAAAACTTTTTCTGTTTTCGCCCGTAAAAGGCATCCAACCTAAGAAACGAAGTTTTTTGCCCAAAGGGATTATACTGATTAGATTGTCATAAAAGTTTAAGAAATAATCTTTGCTGATATCTGAACCTGTAAGAACATTTCCACTGATAATTTTGACGTTTTTATCTGTTAATTTATCAGATAGAAAATCTTTGATGTCGGCGCCGGGAATGATGTGATAATACATAGGTTTTTCAACACGTGAACCTGCCAAACCGACCATTCTTTCGACATTATATGTACCGGTATTAAACAAATTACCAATATGTGCTACATCGACCGGATTGATAGTCCAAATTTTGTCATTTTTGCCGATGGGCTCAAATTGTTCTATCGAGACACTTGCGTTTCCGACGGGATGAGGACCAAAAGCTTTAATAATAGTTACACCTTCTATTTTTTCAAAATCAGAAACAGCGTTACCGTTTACTATTATATATATATTGCCTTCGGTCAATTTTTTTAAGCTCTCTATGCCGGTTAAAAAATCTTTTTGCTTGGTTTTAAGCATAAAATCATAATCGACACCAAGAGGTGCAGAATCATAAGCCGAAATAAAAATTGCTTTCGGTTTGTCGTCAGGATTGGCAATAACATCATAAGGACGTTGCTTAAAGGTGACAAATAAACCGCTTTCAGAAAGCAGGTTTAAAATGGCATCGCGGTCTAAATCATTCGGTTTCTTTACCGCAAACTGTTTATAAGTGTCGGTAGCATCCGCTTTGATTAATACTTTCAAGATTTTACGTTTTTCGCCACGTACAATGTCTTCGATGGTACCACTGACAGGTGAAGCAATTTTAATTCTTTCATCATATTTATGATAGAATAAAATATCACCTGCGTCAACGTGATTACCTACTTTGACAGCTAAACGCGGATTAACTCCGTAAAATTCAGTGGGTTTTACGGCATACATTTTAGAACGAGGCGCTTTTGCAACAGCGTTGTGAGCACTTCCTTTTAATTTGATGTCTAAACCTTTTGATATTTTTACTTGTTTATG
>CAZSBI010000084.1:0-3501 GCA_964604735.1 uncultured Flavobacteriaceae bacterium
CGGCAATAATATTGGCGATTCTATCGTTGAAGATGACAAACTCGAATTAGCAAGTAAAATATTATCAAAAGCAAAAGAAAACAATGTCGATATTATTTTACCTGTTGATTTTTTAATCGCTGACGATTTTAGTAACGATGCAAACATCAAAACGGTTTCGGCTACTGATATTCCAAAACATTGGCAAGGATTAGATATTGGTCCGAAGACGATTAAAATGCTTGATGAGATTATCCAAAATTCGAAAACTATTATTTGGAACGGTCCCGCAGGCGTTTTTGAATTTGAAAATTTTGCCAAAGGCACAGAAAATATCGGTTTATCAATTGGCAAAGCATCAGAAAAAGGCGCTTATTCGCTAGTAGGTGGAGGCGATTCGGTAGCTGCCGTAAAAAAATTAAAATTGACAGACAAAATCAGTTATATATCAACAGGAGGAGGTGCTTTGCTGGAAATGCTCGAAGGAAAAATATTACCCGGTATAAAAGCACTACAATAAATGAAATTTATGAAGAAAGTATTTTTAGTAACTTTATTAATTTTGGCAATCAACAATATTTTTGCTCAGAATGATACAATATTTTTACCCAAAAACCATCAGGTAATTCAGAACGATACCATCGCAACTCAGACAAGTATTGACCAGAAAATTGTCAATGAGAAAAACAGTAAAACACCGGATAGTATCGAGCAAAAGACACCGCAAATGCCCCGAATTATCACTACCGGAGACGGCTTAAACATAAACATTGATAATATTGTTTTAAAAGACTTGCCTAAAGCCAAACGCATTGACAGCTTGTGGTACAAAACACTTTATCAGCCCGTGTTATATGACAGCATTGCACAACTAAACGAAAAAATAGAGGCACTCAATATCGGCACCGATTTGGATAGCATCGAATTAAAACAACGATTACGATTACTCAATCAAAAAACACAACTCGATATTGTTTACCACCCTGCCCTAGCTCGCACCATTAAAGTATTTTTGAAAAATCGTAAAAAAAGTTTAGGCAAATTGTTTGGCATGGCAGAATATTACTTCCCTATTTTTGAAGAAAAATTAGCCAAATATGATATTCCGTTAGAAATGAAATATTTAGCCATAGTCGAATCGGCTTTAAATCCAAGAGCAGTTTCAAGAGCCGGAGCAGGCGGTTTATGGCAATTTATGTACTCAACCGGAAAAGTTTACGGTCTGGAAATAAATAATTATGTAGATGAACGCTTCGATCCGATACAAGAAACCGAAGCGGCTTGTAAACATATGCAAGATTTATATAAGATTTTTAAAGACTGGAATTTAGTTTTGGCGGCATATAATTCGGGAGCAGGCAATGTCAGCAAAGCAATAAGACGTTCGGGAGGCTATACTAATTATTGGAATATCCGTCCGTATTTACCACGAGAAACAGCAGGATATGTTCCGCTTTTTCAGGCAACGCTTTTCTTAGGCGAATATGCACAAGAATACGGCATAACAACCAAAATATCAGATTTTCATTACATAGCAACCGACACCATACAAATAAAACAAACCATAACCTTTGACCAAATATCAAGACTGTTAAAAATTGATGTTGCCGAATTAGAATTTTTGAATCCGCAATACAAACTCAACACCATACCTTATGTAGAAGGACAAAACTATACATTGAAACTTCCCATTGAGTTAATCGGCGTTTTTGTAAGCAACGAATCAATTATTAACGAATTGGTTCAGAAAGAGTTAAACCGAAAAGAAAAACCCTTGCCAAAATTTTACAAACTCAATAATTATATTGTTTATCGAGTTAGAGGCGGTGATTATTTGGGTAAAATTGCACGAAAATTTCATGTCAGCGTAAGCAAGATTAAACGTTGGAATCATTTGCGTTCCAACAGACTTAGAATTGGTCAAAAATTGAAAATATTTTCGCGTTATGCCATCGCTACAAGTTCTAAAAGAATAAATAAATCTAAAAAAAAGAAAGAATATAAAAACAAAGGTAAATATGTCATATACCGCGTCAAAAAAGGCGATACCCTTTGGGGAATAACCCAAAAATACAAAATAACCATATCGCAGTTAAGAAAATGGAATAATTTGAAAAAAAGCCAAGCTCTAAAACCCGGTATGACATTAAAAATATACAAATCATAACATTAGGAATGATTTTTGATACTATCAAACTAAAATATGAATTATGAAAAAACTAATATTTCTATTCGCAATAATTACAATATTTTCATCTTGTAATGGTACAGGAGAAAAAATATTACCGGGCTCCTCAGGAAGAACACATAACATTTTACTGGTTATGGATAATAGCGATTGGAAATCGTCAATTGGTGATAGTATTAGAAAATATTTTGCAGCTGAATTTCCCGACCTACCTCAGGTAGAACCCATTTTTAGTTTAAGACAAACCACAAATGAAATGTATAATGGTGTGTATGAGATAGTTAGAAATGTTATAGTGCTTAAACAAGGAGAAAAACCGGGGGTTCATTTTTATAAAAATCAACACGCAAAACCACAGCTAATAACTGTTATTGAAGGCAGAAACAAAGAAGAATTGAAAGCAATAATCTCAAAACATAGTAAAGAAATCATTGCAAAATATGAAAAAGCCGAAATCGAAAACTTACAAGCAAAACATCGTGAATCGCTTCGAGATAATAGTGATGTAGAAAACGAACTTCATATTGAAATTGACATTCCGGACTTTTTTAATCTTGTAGATCATCAAGATAAGTTCTTTTGGTTTAGACGCGACATCAAAAATGGCGAACAAGATATTTTGCTATATCAAGTTCCGCTACGAGATTCATTGGATTATTCTGGTGATAGGGTTGTTACATATCGTGATTCAATCTGCAAAAAATACATTCCCGGACCAAGTGAAAATACTTATATGAAAACCGATATAAATTTGTCGCCATCGCAAGTATTTACGAAAATTAACGGCTTAAAAGCGATTGAAACCCGCGGACATTGGAATATGAAAAATGATTTTATGGGAGGTCCGTATCTAAACTACAATATCATAGACCAAAAAAACAAAAGAATAATTGTTGCAGAAGGATTTATTTATGCACCGGCTGTTGATAAAAGAGATTATATGGTACAGCTGGAAGCAATTCTAAAAACAGTACAATTAAAATAAAACAAAAAAAGAGGAAATTAGTTTTCCTCTTTTTTTTCTGATTTTGTTTCAGGCGCATCCTCTTGTGTCGCCTTCTTAAATTCTTTAATGCCTTTTCCTAAGCCACCCATTAATTCAGGGATTTTTTTACCTCCAAACAATAATACAATGGCTACAACAATTAATATCCATTCGGTGGTGCCTAAAAAAGCAAAATATAATAAAAATGCTGTCATAATTTCCTGTTTTTAAATTTAAAACGAAATTAAAGCATATTTTTCAATTATAGAAATAAAAATTGATTTATTTTTGCTTAAATTATACAATCATTAAAAATTAACAAAGAAATGAATACATTTATCAATAAAAT
>CAZSBI010000085.1:0-10278 GCA_964604735.1 uncultured Flavobacteriaceae bacterium
TTTTCTGTTGGTAGCGTGCACTTTCAGTTCTACATCGTTTTGTATTTTGGTAAATGGTTTGTATCTACGATCGAATCCAACATCAAATCCAAGTCTGAAACTATTAAAGTGTTTTGTCGGTTTTTGAATACTGTATTGGTATGAAATATCAAATTTGGCAAAATTATTAAGCCTGTTATAGCCCAAATCGTTGATATCATAATTGTCGTCTTGCACACGCAGGCTTGCGCCAAAACTATGTTGATTGATTTTTTTTGAAATTTCGGAATCAAACTTATAGCCCTTTGTCATCTGATTGTCTTCGTTTATCATACTCATTGCCGAAGTGCCCGAAAATTTTAAAGTGTTTTTTTGGGCAAAAATATTGTAACTCAATCCTAAAACGTCGGCGGCTCTTTCCTTGCCAAATCTATTGACATTCGTATTGATTAAGCTCACCGACGAATTACCACTGTAATTATAATCGAGAACCAACACATTGTAATTGGTCAAGGGCTCGGTTGTTATCTCTCTGATTTTTCCGGTATTGATATTTTCGATACTTGCTTTTGTTTCATTGGTAATTGCATTAAAAAAACCGATTCCTAATCCGTTTTTGCTTCGTCCTGTAATTTTTACGGCATTAATTAATTGTGTTTTATCAGGATTCTCAATAATTTTTTCATCGCTATCTAGCTGACTGCTAACAGAATAGTAATTCAAAGGCGTATTGCCCACCCTTCGCGAATAAAACAATTTACCTTTGTTAAACAAATCTAATCCTTCGGTAAAAAAGGCACGTTGTTCGTTGTAATATTGTTCAAATGGGCCCAAATTTAGTTCGAGATTATCATAGGGCGTATCGCTAAAATCGGGTATCAATGTGGCATCTAGGGTATAGCTTTCGTTGATACCGTATTTTAAGTCCATTCCAAAACCGTATCCGGTTGTATTTTGACCCTTAAAACGTGTATGAACCACCGAAGTGTAAGGATAAAAACTCAATCGGGTTGGCGGTGTAATGTTTTGTAAGTCAGTTAATTTACCGTGAAACTGAACCAAATCGCCATCCTTCTTTTTGTCTATGTATTGCCAAGAAAAATCTTGTTTTGTTTTTGAAATATGTCTGGCAAAATTAACACTCCAAGTCTGCTTGTTTTCGTTTTGAAAACGCAAGGCGGCGTAAGGAATTTTCATCTCTACAATCCAAGCTGTTTCGGTAATTTGCACGGCTGATTTCCAAACAGCATTCCAAGTCGGATTAGTATCTGTTCTTGTTCCTTGCGTCCCATCAATTTGAGCACCTGACGAAAAAGTACCAAAATAATAGTTGTTGCCCGGCGAACTAAACGGATTGACATACATCACAAACCAATCGCCTTGTACAAATTGATCTCTTAAACCGAATTCGGTAAGCATTTCGTCTTTGCTTTTTATCTTCATTACTGCCAAAACGTACAGCGCAACATCATCATACAAAATACGCACTTTGGTATCATACTCGGGCGGAATTGCGTTGCCATCACCCGGATTAAATTCGATAAACCGGTCGGCAACAGGGGCATTTTGCCATACGGCATCATTGGCATCGCCATCAATTTTGGGCACTATATTTGTTCGGACTGCTTTAATCTGCTTCTTATTTTGCTGAGAAAATAAAGTCAAATGAATACTAAGAGTCAAGAAAAATATAAGATATTTTATATAAATTTTTCTCATAAAACTTTATTTGAATTAATACTAATTTGGTGTGATTATTGTTGCATAAATGTCTGATAAATTTTTCAAAAAAAACTAAACTTTAGCTTAAAATTAACAGTGTATATTGACTTTCAATTGTTATACAAGCACAAAAGTAAATATAAAACAGTATAATTATGCATAAATATCTCATCTTTTTGCTTATTCTGGTTGGATTTAATGGATTTGCACAACAAAAATTCACTATAAGCGGCAGTGTAACTGATGCCAAAACCGGTGAAGATTTAATGGGTGTAAATATCTATCTTAAATCGGATAACGAGAAAGGCACAACAAGCAACTACTACGGATTTTATTCACTTACTCTAAAAGAGGCTAAGTATATTTTGGTGTATAACTTTTTGGGTTATCAAAGCAAAGAAATAGAAGTTGATTTGCAAGAAAACAAAAAAATTAACATTCGTTTAGTGCCCTCTGATGAAGCTTTGGAACAAGTAGTTATTTCGACTAAAAACAAAAAGCGAAATGTTAAAACGACCTCTATGGGTACACATCGTTTGCAAGTAAAAGCCGTCGAAAATTTGCCTGTTTTGTTGGGCGAAAGGGATATTGTTAAGATTATTCAGCTGCTTCCGGGCGTTAAACCTGCCGGCGAAGGGCAATCCGGTTTTTATGTACGCGGTGGAAATATTGACGAAAATCTAATATTACTTGACCAAGCGCCGGTGTATAATGCTTCGCATTTGATGGGTTTTTTCTCCGTATTTAACTCCGATGCTTTACGCGATGCCAAAATTTACAAAGGACATATTCCGGCACGTTACGGCAGCCGATTATCATCTGTATTGGAAGTGCGAATGAAAGAAGGAAACGATCAAGAGTTTCACGGACAAGGCGGTATTGGACTTATTTCGTCAAGGCTGACCTTGGAAGGACCAATTGTAAAAAACAAATCGTCTTTTGTGGTATCAGCCCGTCGTACTTATGCTGATTTGTTGATGAAAGCTCTAACAAGCGACCCCGATATAGACAACACCAAACTATACTTTTATGACCTTAATTTAAAAGCAAACTACCGTTTTAACGATAACAACCGAATCTTTTTATCAGGTTACTTCGGACGCGATGTCTTCGGTTTTGAAGAAAGTGATGAAAGTGCCGGATTTAATTGGGGAAATGCTACGGGAACGCTTCGTTTTAACCATATATTTAATAGTCGTTTGTTTTCAAATACCTCACTTATTTTTAGCGATTATAATTACCTGATTTCAGTCGAAGAAAACAGAAACAACAGCTATTTTAGATTAGGTGCAGGCATTAGAGATATTTCACTCAAAAATAAATTTAATTATTATTTGAATGATAAAAACAAAATCAATTTCGGTTTTGACATTGTACATCATCGTTTGCGTCCCAGTCTATTTGAAACAAGTGAAGATATTGAAGACTTAGATGCGCTGATTTTGCCTGACAGAAATGCTTTGGAAAGTGCCATATATATGTCGAATGAACAGCAAATTAATAAAAAAATTAAATTATACTACGGTTTACGATTGACCAATTTTATGCATTTTGGCCCCGGTGAGTTCGAAAAATATGATGCTGACGGCAATGTGCTTTCATCAAAAAACTATAAGAGTTCGGATGTTGTAAAAAGTTTCTTTGGCTGGGCGCCACGTCTTAGTATGAGCTATGCTTTAAACAAAGACGCTTCTGTAAAAGCCTCATTTGCAAAAACTTACCAATACTTACATTTAATGACCAGCTCTACCTCATCAAATCCGACAGATGTTTGGATGCCAAGCGGATTAAATATTCCGGAACAAGTTTCTTATCAAGGAAGCGCCGGATATTTCAAAAATTTTAATGATGGTCTGTACGAATTTTCGGTTGAAGCTTATTACAGAACTATGCAAAATGTAGTCGATTATAAAACCGGAACACGCATTACTTTAAACCCGAAAGTCGAAAAATATTTGATTTACGGTCAAGACAAAGCCTACGGACTTGAGTTTTTATTACGAAAAAAACAAGGCAAACTTACCGGGTGGGTTTCTTATACCTTGTCGCGTTCATTAAAACAGTTTGATGCCATTAATAACGGCAGTTGGTTTTCGGCAAAACAAGATCGTATTCACGATGTATCGGTTGTAGCCAATTATAAAATTTCGCCACGTACCGAATTTTCGGGTGTTTGGGTTTATTATACCGGAAATGCCGTTACTTTTCCGTCCGGATTTTATCAAATTGACAATATAGAATATCCATATTATACCGAACGAAATGGTGGTAGAATGCCCAATTATCATCGTTTAGATTTATCGCTCACGATTCATAATAAACCCGAAAAAAAGTTTAGAACCAGTTGGAATTTCTCTGTTTACAATGCTTACGGACAAATGAATCCGTATATGATATATTTTAGAAATGAATACAATAATAATGGTAGCGAACTCAAAGCCAAACAGGTAACTTTGTTCAAATGGGTACCGTCAATCAGTTATAACTTTAAATTTTAGTACAATGAAAAAATATATATTAATCATCAGTATTTTAGTCGGTTTTTCTTCTTGTGAAAAAGATGCAGACATAACTATAAAAGAAATGCCGCCGCAGTTGGTCGTATCATCAATGTTTAGCAATAATGTAAACGAATCATATATCAGTTTAACTATGTCAAAAGGATTTAAAAGAGATAGTTATGAATATACTCCTATTACAAATGCGCAAGTAAAAGCAACTGATAATCAGGGAAATATCATCAATTTTACAGCTAACGCCGATGGTGTTTACAAAACCAATACACCGGCAATTCCGGGTAGTAATTATACGCTCGACATCGTCAAAGATGCGCATCATTTAGTAGCTGTTGAGGAAATGAAAAATGTAGTGGTTTTGCAAGATTTTGAAATTGGTCAGCGATCAAGACACGGCTCTTCATTAATCTTACAATTTGATGACCCGTCAACCGATACAAATTATTTTAGAATCAAAATATATGTAGAAGATGTCAATACGCCCGGGAGTGACTATTTGCTAAATGATTTTATTACAACTGATCATTTATACGATGCACAAACGCATAAACTTAATGTTGGCAGAATGCATATGCAATCTTCGGGCATATACAAAGTACACCTGATTCATATTAGTAAAGATGCTTATAAATATTACGAAACACTACAAAATATTAATAATATGGGCTATGGCGATTCGCCGTTTGTAAGTGCCGTTCCGGGTAATCCCAATACTAATATTGAAGGAGGTATCGGTTATTTTGCCACGGGAGCAGAAAGTGTAAAAGAAAAGCTAATCAATGTAAATTAAACTGACTTTGTCATTAGCAAGTGTGGAATATTCACTTCGACAAACTCTTTGCCTGCTACGGTGTAACCGAGTTTTTGATAAAACGGCACGGCTGTTTTTCGGGCGTGTAATATAATTTTGTCAAAATGTTTTTCGCGAGCAATTTTTTCGGCAAAAATAAGCAGTTTTGTGCCTAAACCTTGTCTTTGCAAATGATTATCGACTGCCATTTGCCTAAATTTTATTGTATTGTTATGCTGTACTTGCATTTGCACGCAAGCAATAGCCTTGTTTTGCACAAACATAGCGACAATTATTTCATCTTTATCGCCTATTAAATCATTTTTTGAAAATATTAGTCCTAATGGTTTACGAAGTATTTTGTAGCGCAAATTTATTACAGCATCATAATCCGTTGAGGCATATTTCACGATTTTCAATACAAATTTTTGGCTCATAAATTTATGCCTTTATCCTGATTTTGATATAAATATTTGATAATACCGTCTGCCAATCCGATTTTAGGCACATACACCTTTTGCGCACCGCTCCATTGCATTGCCCTTCTATATATTTTTGTAGCGGGAATAATAACGTCGGCACGGTCGGGGTTTAAATCTAATTCATTGACACGATTTTCGTAAGACATTGATTTCAAAAACTTGTATTGTGCATCTAAATATACTTTTGACAAGGCGCTGCCGGGTATTTTTCCGGACATTTTAAACAGTTTATTGATATTGCCTCCGGAGCCTATCAAAAAGACTTTATCTATGTTTTTCGTATATTTTTTGACCCAATTTTCTGCATTGTCCCACTCCGATTTTTGGACCATTTTGTTAAGCAAGCGAACAGTACCCAGTTTAAAAGATTTCGATACGATTTTCTGTCCGTTGGTAAAAATGCTGAATTCGGTTGAACCTCCACCCACATCGACATATAAATAAGTACGTTTTAGTTCCAAAAGCTCTTCTAAATCAGTAGCGGCAATTAATTCGGCTTCGGTAGCTCCATCGATAATATCTATATGAATTCCTGTTTTTTCGACTATATTTTTGAGTACTTTTTTACCATTTTCTGCCTCGCGCATTGCCGAAGTCGAAACCGCCATATATCTTGTAATTTGATGTGCTTTCATCAGAGAGGCAAATCCGCTTATTGCATCGCTAAGTCGTTGTATATTAAGTTTGCTTATTTTTCCGGTGACAAATACATCTGCACCTAAGCGAATAGGCACTCGCACCAACGAGACACGCTTAAATTTTATACGATTTTTACCGGTGATAACATTGGTCACCAACAACCTGACAGCATTTGACCCGATATCAATGGCTGCATACTTATCTATTTTCATTGCTTTAATTTTGGGGTAAAATTATAGCTTTTGACAGATAATGCCAAATGTAAAATATTCTCGCTTAACAATATTGATTATCTTGACGAAGTATATTCCTTTCTGCGTTCTTTAATCCGGTCGATATGATAGTAGATAATCTTTATATACAATTTTAATTTATTAATACGACTCGCATAAAGCTTTGGTCTTGTATTGTACAGGGTTAAAGCTCTTTGAAAATTAATATCAGCTTTTTCTAAATTAGTCACCATATTTTTATCAGTATAGGGATAATTATCTAAGAGTTCGGCTTTTTGGAATTGTTTGTAGTAATAATATCCTTTCTTTTGAAAAATCTTGGCTTTTTTGTCAACTTGCGCAAAAGATAGGTTAACACTTAATAACAAGATAAATGTTAACACACCTCTGACTAGGTAATGTGTAGTTTTCATTAGGTTAATTTTTGGTTATTGTTGTTCAATTGTTTTTTTTAACAATCAGCTAAATTTACTATAAAAAATTAACATAAAACAAAACTTTTGTGATGTTTTTAAAAAATTGTCTAACAAATATATATGGGCATATATTCTAAGCGGAAATTGTCACAAACGTCTATAAAACAAGCGTTTACGCATATCACAAACAACTACCTAAGATGAATTTTGTTAATAACTTTGTTAATAACTTTTTTTTAATCTCTGTGATTTTGATATGTATCAAGGTGCAATTATTCGAAGAAATTGAAAAAATTATGAAACTTTTTTTGTAGAATTTTCTTGTATTTTTCTCCTTCCGATGAGCTTTTTACGGACATTAAGCTGTGCATATCACCCTCAACTTTGTGAAAGAAGTTACGAATTTGTGCAATCAATTTTTCGTCATAGGATTTATTCAACATCATTTTTTTGCCTAGATCAAAGATATTTCTACCCAATTGACGATAATCTGCTACTTTATTTGATTTAAAATTGTCTAAATCTGTAACTATTTGTTTTATGTTGCGCATATCATCTTTTTGCAATTGCCATTTTTTGCCTTCATTTAAAGACATTTTCTCTTGATGCATTCTTTTTCCTCTTTGGTGCATTGAGGCACCAAAGTCCATATCATATAAGGCGCCGGCAATGGCAGCTAATTTATCATCGCCAATGGGTAAAGGAGGCATTAAGCCGAATTTTCTGGTTGCTCCGGGCATTTTTACATTTTTTTCATTTGGTTTGTTTACCCATTTTACAATAGCATTAATAAAATCTTTTTTGTTTGGATAAGTAGGCTTGTAATGTTCTTGTACATTTCGCATAGGAGGTGCAATCATTTGCCCTCTCTTACTTCTATCCATTTTTTCAATATGACAGACAAAACAATATTGTTTCATTAATTTGTAGCCGTCTTCATTGATTTGAGCTTTTGCTTGCTCATTTGCGGATTTATCATTTACAACTTGAACTTTATTGCTTGTTTCTTGACAACTTGTTGCCATAATAGCAAATAACACGATATAGATTAATTTTTTCATTTGAATTGGAGTTTATTACTAAGACTACTATTTTGAGTAAAAGTAAAGTTTGAATAGGAAAATCAATGTAACAATTGTCACTTTTTATCGCAATAGTTTCTTATTCAACCATCAACAAGAAATATTTCTTTTTGCCACGTTGCAACAAAATATACTTATCGCTGATTAAATCTTCGGTGGTCAATTTTTTCTCATTATTGACTTTTTCTTTGTTAACCGAAACCGAATTTTCTTTCATAGCACGTCGTGCTTCGTTACCGGATGGCAAGAAACCACTTTCGACCAATGCGCTTGCTATTTCTAAGCCTTCTTCTATTTTGCTGCGTTCAATTTTTCCTTGTGGTACACCTTCAAATCCGTCTAAAAAGGTTTGTTCATCTAATGATTTTAAAGATTCGGCTGTTGTTTTACGTCCAAATAATATCTGTGTGGCATCAATGGCTTTTTGCAAGGCTTCTTCGCTGTGTACCATTTTGGTAACTTCCTCAGCCAAACGTTTTTGCAAAATTCTAAATCCGCGATCTTTATTGTGTTCTTCAATCAAATTGTCGATAGTTTCTTTGTCTAAGAAAGTAAATATTTTGATGTATTTTTCGGCATCTTCATCAGAAACATTGATCCAAAATTGGTAAAATTTGTATGGCGATGTGTATTTAGCACTCAACCAGATATTGCCTGTTTCGGTTTTTCCAAATTTACCGCCATCAGCTTTGGTTATCAATGGAACCGTAAGCGCATAGGCTTTTCCACCGGCTACACGACGCACTAATTCGGTGCCTGTTGTCATATTGCCCCATTGGTCTGAACCGCCCATTTGCAGTTGACAATCGTTGTTGCGAAACAAATGCAAGAAGTCATATCCTTGAAAAAGTTGGTAAGTAAATTCGGTAAATGACATACCGGCGCTATCGTCGTGTTCCGGATTCAATCTTTTTTTGACTGAGTCTTTTGCCATCATATAGTTTACAGAAATATGCTTACCTATATTTCTTACAAAATCGATTAATGAAATTTCTTTAAACCAGTCATAGTTATTGACTAGCTCCGCCGGATTTTCTTTGGCATTAAAATCTATAAATTGTCCTAATTGTTTTTTAATAGCTTCTACATTATGATTAAGCGTAGCTTCGTCTAACAAATTTCTTTCTTTCGATTTGCCCGAAGGGTCACCAATCATTCCGGTAGCGCCACCCACTAAGGCAATAGGCTTATGTCCGTTGCGTTGAAAGTGCATTAAGATAAGTATAGGCACCAAACTGCCAATATGTAATGAATCGGCTGTGGGGTCAAAACCTATATAGCCGGTTACTTGTTTGCTGTCTAATAATTCTTCTGTTCCGGGCATAATATCGTGTAGGAGACCACGCCATTTAAGTTCTTCAACAAATTTGCTCATATTCTATAAATTTTGCTTGCAAAGATACATTTTTTCTTTCACTATTATAATGTATGTTTCGGTGATTGTTAGGGGGCAGATTCAACTAACAAATGTAACTTTTTGGTTTATTGGTGAACGATGCAAGTGTGTTTTTTATGGAGGTTTTTAGATAGTCTGACAGTGAGTATATGGTTTTGTGGCGGTTTTGAAATACAAATCTTTCAACTTACACCGAGTTTAATTATATCTAAAATGCTCATATATAAAACTTAATCCGCTATAAACTATATACATTATTGCACACCGTTTTTAATTTTTCTTTAAATCTCAATTAGTTCTAAAATCAATTTTGTCAGGATTTTTACATCACTGTTAATTGTCCCTTGCATATATTGGTCGTAAACGTTTTTGTTGTCAGGTGGATTCAGATTTAATGTCAATCCTTTTTCCAATGCTAACAATCTTAAAAATTCTCTTTGCGTTCGTCCGTTTCCTTCTCTAAAAGGATGCAGGTAATTTACATTGTCCAAAATTTCAGCTAATTTCTCAGCTATCTGTAGTTTGTTTTCTTTTGATATGTTTTTGTAATCCGAAATTAATGTATCAATGAAGCGAAAAGCATTGTCAAAATGTGTCGTTGGGAAAAATTGTTTGCCAGCTTTACTTATCTCAACTTTTCGCTTTTCCCCAGCCCAGGAATAAACATCTTGAAACAAGTGTCTATGAATACTCAAAAGACTATCTGCTCCTTTTATCTTGATAGGTTTTTCGTAAAGTTCTTGAATACGTTTTGCAACAGCCCCACTTCCAAAAAACAGTAAAACATCGGGCTCGGTTATATCTGCTAAATTTCTGAGGATTCCAGTTTTAGGGTCAGTATAAGTATAATCAAGGTCAATGTATTTGTATGAATCAGGCATACGATTTGTCCTTAGCAAATTTTATCAATTCTGACAATGTGATTTTTCCAATCACATAATCTCTAATTATCTCAACACCTTTGGGCGTTGGTTTAAAACCTTCAAACATATTACTTCCGATTGCGTTTGCGGTACTTTCCAA
>CAZSBI010000086.1:0-3559 GCA_964604735.1 uncultured Flavobacteriaceae bacterium
ATTTTATAAATTTTTGTTTTTCAAATGAAAATACTATCTTTGCACTCATTGAAAAGAAAAAAATAGTTATGGCAACTTACAAAAAGAAAGGATATAAAAAAGAAAAGAAAAATCTTGACGAATTAGAATATCTTGTAAAAGATACAGATAGTACAACAGCAGAGGTGTTTACTTCATTAGACGAAAGTGCTTCAAAAATTGAGTTATTCATTGAAAAAAATCAGAAATGGATTTTTGCCGGATTAATAGCAATTATAGTAGCAGTAGGCGCATATATGTTCTATGATTCAAATATTAAGAAACCACACGAACAAGAAGCTGTAAACAATTTGGTCAAAGCACAAGAGTTTTTTGATAAGGCAATCAACGAAAAAGATGAAAAAATTGCCTTGGAAAATTTTGACAAAGCATTAAAAGGAGATGAAGGTAAATACGGTTTTAAACAAGTTGCCGAAAAGTTTGCAGGCACAAAAGCAGGCAATCTTTCTAATTACTATTTGGGAATGATTTACTTGAAAAAAGGTGATTTTAAAGAAGCGGTAAGTTATTTGTCAAAATTCAACGGCAATGATGACATTCTACAACCAACAGCATTAGGAGCAATTGGAGACGCTTTCTTAGAGTTAGAACAAAACGCCGATGCACTTAGCTATTTTGAAAAAGCGGCAAAAGCTTCTGACAACGAATTTACTTCGCCAAAATATTATTTAAGAGCAGGCAAATTGGCCTTAGAAACAGGCGATAAAACCAAAGCCAAAGCGTTTTTTACAATCATTAAAGAAAAATACGAGAAATCAAAAGAAGCAAAAGATATTGATATTTATTTAGCACAAGCTGAATAAAATTATCACATCAAATTAAAATCCGTTCCTTTTGGAGCGGATTTTTTTTTGTATTTTTGTCAAAACACAAAACAGTTATGGGCTCATTTTTTAAACTTAGAAAAAACAAGCAATTCGGTTATACACCGCGTTATTACGATGAGCGTAAAGAACGCTTAGATAACTTAAAACAACAACAAGCAGGTGAAAAAACATCTGCAGAACAGCGCTTGCGAGGTAAATTTAAAAGAGCTAGCACATCAACAACACCCGGACTTTTTTCAGGAGCAACTTTGCGTACTTTTGTCATTCTTGGCATACTGGTTGTCGTTGTTTATTATTTCTTAAAAAAATTGAGTTTAGATATTTAATGCAAGCATCAAGAATCAAATTATTACCCGATCACGTCGCCAATCAAATAGCCGCCGGCGAAGTTGTACAACGCCCCGCGTCAGTTGTCAAAGAGTTGATGGAAAATGCTCTTGATGCAAAAGCTGACGAGGTAAAACTAATTGTCAAAGACGGTGGTAAAGCGCTCATTCAAGTCATTGATAACGGTATAGGTATGAACGAAATTGATGCGCGAATGAGTTTTGAAAGACACGCAACCAGCAAAATTGCCGACGCCAAAGATTTATTCCATATCAATACCAAAGGATTTAGAGGCGAAGCCTTAGCTTCAATAGCCGCAGTAGCGCACGTCGAATTAAAAACAAAACAAGAAAATACCGAACTGGGAACACTCATTAAAATTGAAGGTAGCAAAATTGTAGTACAGGAGCCTGTTGCTACCCAAAAAGGCACAAGTATTTCGGTCAAAAATTTGTTTTTTAATATTCCGGCACGTCGCAAATTTTTAAAATCTATTCAGGTCGAAATGCGCCATATTAATGACGAATTTTTACGATTGGCATTAGCGCACCCCGATATTGCTTTTAAGCTGGTTCACAACGGAAATGTTGTTTATCAGTTGCCTAAATCTAATTTGCTACAACGTATTAACAACATATTTGGTGCTAAAATCAAAGAAAAATTAGTGCCTGTAAGTGAAGAAACGGAGTATATAAAAATCTATGGTTTTATTGGTAAACCCGAATTTGCCAAACGCAAACGCGGCGAACAATTCTTTTTTGTCAACCATCGTTTTATCAAAAGTCCCTATCTGAATCACGCGCTCAACGCTGCTTACGAGGGACTGATTAAAGAAAAGTCTTATCCTTCGTATTTTGTGTATTTTGATATCAATCCCGAACATATTGATGTCAATATTCACCCAACCAAAACAGAAATAAAATTTGATGACGAACCAACGGTATATTCCATCTTAAAAGTCGCTGCCAAACATAGTTTAGGACAGTTTAATTTGTCGCCGTCAATGGATTTTCAGGCAAAACCTGATTTAGATGTGCCTTACGAATATACCAAGAAAACGCCGGTTACACCTAAGATTAATGTCAATCCCGATTTTAATCCTTTTGAGGAAGATATGTTTGCACAAAAGAACAAGTTTTCTAGCAAATATTACGAAAAACAACTTGATAAATGGGAGGCTTTGCATCATGAGACCATAGAAATGGCTTCAAAACTTGATGCAAATCAAAGCGGTGATAATAAAGCGGTTCAGACCGAATTACATAGCCAAATTAATCAGTTCGCCGCGCCTGCATTTCAATTTAACAACAAATATATAATTAGCTATCAGGCTGATAAACTGTTGGTTATACATCAAAATAGAGCGCATCAATTGGTTTTGTTTGAAGAAATGATGAAACAGCTAAAACACGGCACAATCAATGCGCAACAGCTTATTTTTCCGGTCGAATTGCAATTGCAACCCGATGAAATAAATTTGCTTAAACAACAAGATGATTTTTTGCACAGATTGGGCTACGAAGTGAGTTTTTCCGGCAATACAATCCTAATCAATGCAGTGCCTTTGCAACAAAAAACTGCCGATACTACGGCTATTTTTCAAGAGATTATCAGAAATCTGAGTTTAGATGTACCACTTAACGAGGAGGCAATGCTCGAAATGTTTGCTAAAATCATTTCCGAAAAAATGGCTGTCAAAACAGGACAAAAATTAATGCAAGAAGAAGTAAATGCTTTGCTAACAGATTTATTTTCTTTAAAAACACAAATGTTTTCACCCAAAGGTAAAAGAATTTTTATTAGCTTAGAGGCGCAAGATTTTGACAATAAACTGAATTAAGAATTTATGAGTAATGCTAATGAAATAATAAGCAACATCAAGAAAGGCGATATTAAACCTGTCTATTTTTTGGCAGGCGAAGAACCTTATTTTATCGATAAGATAAGTGATTATATTGAACAAAATCTATTGCCCGAAGATGCCAAAGGTTTTGATCAAATGATGGCTTACGGCTTAGATGTCAATCTGCTTGACTTGTTGTTCAAAGCGCGTAGTTTCCCGATGATGGGTGATAAACAACTCATAATAGTTAAAGAAGCACAACATCTTTTCAAGAAAAAGGCAGAAACCGAAGCGATGGAAAAATATCTTGAGAATCCGTCCGAAACTACGGTTTTGGTTTTTAATTACAAGTACAAAAAAATGGATAAACGCAAAAAAATGTACAAACTGATTAATAAAATCGGGGTGTATTTTGAAAGTCCAAAATTGTACGAACGTGATGTTATCAAATGGATTGTAGAAACGGCCAAATCAAAAGGTTACGGCATTGATATGAAATCGGCGCAAATGCTAACGGATTTTT